>JACCUC010000026.1 GCA_013812065.1 Thermoleophilaceae bacterium
GCCGCGGCCTCTGGTCCGCGGCGCTTCTCTGCGTCTTGGGCGCAGGCGTAGCGGTGGCCCTCCTCGGCTCCTCCGACGAGCCGGTGCGCGAGCGGACGGTGGCCGCGGCGCCCTCTCCACCCCCACCGCTACGCGCTGAGAAAGAGCGGCCGAAGCCCCGGCGCGCGAAGCCCAAGCCCAAGCCCAAGCCGAAGCCGAAGCCGAAGAAGCGGCCGGACCTCAAGGTCCGCGTCGACCGCAACGCGGCGAGCCCGGTGGCGGTGAGCGTGCGGTCGGCGGGCATAGCGGCCCCGGTGATCCCGCTCGGCCTCCAGCGGAACGGCGAGATCGAGGTTCCCAAGAACATCGCGGAAGCCGGCTGGCACAAGGGCGGGTCGGAGCCCGGGGAGCGCGGCGCGGCGATGATCACCGCCCATGTCAACGGCGGCGGTCGGGACGGCGCCTTCGCCAACCTGACCTCGGTCGGTAAGGGCGACGAGATCCGGGTCCGCCGTCGCGACCGTACGACCGTGGCCTTCGGGGTCGAGCGCACCGAGCGGGTGCCCAAGGATGACTTCCCGACCCAGCGGGTCTACGGCAAGACGCGCCTGCCGACGCTGCGGCTCGTGACCTGCGGCGGCAGCTTCGACAGCGGCAGCGGCCACTACCGCGACAACGTCATCGTCTACGCGAAGCGACTGCCCTCGTAGCGTCTCGCGACCGCTCGCTCACGCACCCGGCTTCGGCTCGGCTCAGCCTCTTCCGCCCCGCCTCCCGTAGAGCAACCCGAGCGCCCGGCCCAGCCCGTTCGTCACCCGCTTCCTGTACGGGAAGAAGTGGATCTCCTTCTTGGGCGCGAAGCGCGTGACCATGATCTGCTGCGTCTGACAGTACTTCTGGATCCCCTTCGGCCCATGGCGAGCCCCTATGCCGGACTCCTTCATGCCTCCGAACGGGACCTCGAGCGCCAGGTAGTTGACCAGGCAGTCGTTGACGCAGGTCGCGCCCGCCTGGACGCGGCGGGCGAGGCGCTCGCCCTTCTCGAGGTCGCGCGTGAAGACGCTCGAGTCGAGGCCGTAGCGGGAGTCGTTGGCGAGGCGGATCGCCTCGTCGGCGTCGCGGACGCGCATGATCGGGAGGGTCGGGCCGAAGGTCTCCTCGGTCATGATCTCCATCGAGTGGTCGACGTCGCGCAGGATGGTCGGCTGGAAGAAGATCCCGCCGTCGGCGTCGTTGCGCGCTCCGCCCACGAGCACCTTGGCGCCCTTCTCGACGGCGTCGCGCACGTGGCGCTCGATCAGCTCGGCCTGCTCCGGGTACGTGACGGCGCCGACGTCGACCGAGCCCGGGCCGCGCGGCACGCCCTGGCGCAGCTCGCGCGCCTTCGCGGCGACCCGGCTTACGAAGTCCTCGTACACCGGCTCCTCGACGTAGGCCCGCTCCACCGAGATACAGGTCTGTCCGCCGTTCTGCATCGAGTAGAAGAGCGCGCAGTTGGCGGCGCGCTCGACGTCGGCGTCGGCGCAGACGATCATCGGGTCCTTGCCGCCGAGCTCCAGCGTGACCGTGGTGAGCGTCTCCGCCGCCTGGGCCATCACCTTCTTGCCGACCTCGGTCGAGCCCGTGAAGTGGACGAAGTCGGCGAAGTCGACAAGCGCCGAGCCCGTGTCGCCAGAGCCCGTGGCGACCAGGAAGACGTCCTCGGGCAGGCCGCTCTCGCGCAGGCCCTCGGCGATCAGGAGGCTCGTGAGCGGGGCCAGGCTGCTCGGCTTCAGCACGACGGTGTTGCCGGCCATGAGCGCGGGAATCGCGTCGCCGAAGTTGTTGGTCAGCGGGTAGTTCCACGGCCCGATCACGCCGACGACGCCGAACGGGCGGTAGCGCTGCACGAGCTTGTTGCCGAGCAGGAACGGTGAGTGCGGGCGGACCTTCTCGTCGGCCAGGTACTTCGCCGCCTTCTTCGCCCAGAAGCCAAGCGCGTCGAGGTTGTAGAGGAGCTCGCCGAGCAGCGCGTCCTCCCAGGTCTTGCCGTTCTCCTCGCTGACAGTCTCGATGATGCGCTCGCGGTTGCGCGACATCCAGGCGCGCATCTCGACCATGACCGCCCCGCGGCCGTCGTAGCCGAGCGCCTCCCAGGACGGCTGGATCGCTCGGGCCCGAGCGACGAGCTCGCCGACGCCCTCCCGGTCGAGGTTCGGGATGTGGCCGATCGTCGCGCCGGTGGCGGGGTTGTCGACCGGGATGGTGCTGGTCCCGGCGCCGTTCGTTCGCGCCTGCGTCCCCTGCTCGACCGTGGACATCATCAGCCTCCTCGTCGTCCCTTGGCGGAGGTCGGCCGGATGCCGCGCTCCGCGAGCGAGTCTAATGAGATCGAAGGGTCGGGCGGCGCCGCCGGGGCGCTACCCGAGCTCGACGCGCTCGATCGTGGCGTCCTCGAGCGGACGGTCGCGCGCGCCGGTCGGCGACGCCTCGATGCGGTCGACGGCGTCCATGCCGGCGGTCACCGCCCCGAACACGGTGTGCTTGCCGTCGAGCCACGGTGCGGCCTCCGTGGTGACGATGAAGAACTGGCTGCCGTTGGTGTTCGGGCCGGCGTTGGCCATCGCGAGCGCCCCGCGGACGATCTTGTGCCGGTTGATCTCGTCCTCGAAGGTGTAACCCGGTCCGCCCGTCCCGGTGCCGAGCGGGTCGCCGCCCTGGATCATGAAGCCGGGGATCACCCGGTGAAAGACGAGGCCGTCGTAGAAGCCGTCGGCGGCCAGCGAGCGGAAGTTCTCCACTGTCTTCGGCGCATCCGCATCGAACAGCTCGAGCGCGATCGCGCCGTGGTTTGTGTGGAAAGTGGCCGTGCTCACGCGCTCGCTCCCGGTGCGCCGTTCGCGAGTACCTGAAGCCGCAGCTCCCTGCCCTTGACCCGGCTGCCCCCGACCCGCTCGACGGCCTGCGACGCCCGCTCCGCCGGCACCTCGGCCAGCGAGAAGCGCTCGAGCACGCGCACGCGCTCGATGTCCTCGCCCTCGAGGCCGGAGCCTTGGACGAGCGCACCGACGACATCGGCGGGCTCGAGGCCGTGCGCGCGCCCGGCGCCGATCACGAGCCGCGCTCGCGGAGGGTCCTCCGGACGCCGGCGGGGCTTCGTGTGGCG
>JACCUC010000140.1 GCA_013812065.1 Thermoleophilaceae bacterium
GGGAGGTCGTCTTCAACACCGCGATGTCGGGCTATCAGGAGGCCGTCACCGACCCGAGCTACCGCGGCCAGATCCTCGTCTTCACCTACCCGCTCGTCGGAAACTACGGGGTCTCGGCGCAGGCGCAGGAGTCGGACTCCGTGCACGTGCGCGGGGTGGTCATGCGCGAGGGAATCGACCGCGAGGACGCGGCCGGGGCGGAGGGGGGCTGGCTCACCTGGCTCGCCGACTGCGGGATCCCGGCGCTCGTCGGGATCGACACCCGAGCGCTCGTCCGCCACATACGCGACAAGGGAGCGATGCGGGGCGGGATCTTCGCAGCGGACGTGTCGGAGCGCGAGGCGATGGACCGGGTCCGCGCCGAGCCGCCGATGAGCGGACAGGACCTGGCCGGAGAGGTTTCTCCGGCCGAGCCGATCTTCCTCGATCCCGACAACTCCGGGCCGCGAATCGTGGCGATCGACACCGGGATCAAGGACTCGATCGTCGAGCACCTGCGCCGCCGGGGAGTGCGCCTCGAGCTCCACCCCTGCCGTGCGAGCGCCGGCGACCTGCTCGCCCGCTCGCCCGACGCCGTCCTCCTGGCCAATGGCCCCGGCGACCCCGCGGCGCTCGACCACGTGGTCGCCACCGTGCGCGATCTGGTCGGCAAGGTGCCGGTGTTCGGCATCTGCATGGGCCACCAGCTCCTGTGCCGGGCGGTCGGACTCGGCACGTTCAAGCTGCCCTTCGGCCACCGCGGCTCGAACCATCCCGTCAAGGACCTCTCGAGCGGCCGGATCGACATCACGTCGCAGAACCACGGCTTCGCGGTGATGGGGCCGGGAGGCGAGGAGAAGATGCTGACCGACGAGCCCGTCCGCTGGGAGACCGACTTCGGCGCCGCGGAGCTCTCGCATGTGAACCTCTACGACCGCACGGTCGAGGGGCTCGTGCTGCGCGACGTGGCGGGGGCGACGGCGCAGTACCACCCCGAGGCGGGGCCGGGGCCCAACGACGCCACGTATCTGTTCGACCGCTACCTGGAGCTCGTGAGCTGAGCTGAGCCCGTGCCTCGACGCCACGACATAGAGCGGATCCTCGTCCTCGGCTCCGGCCCGATCCGCATCGGCCAGGCCGCCGAGTTCGACTACTCGGGCGCCCAGGCGTGCAAGGTGCTGCTCGAGGAGGGCTATGAGGTCGTGCTCGTGAACTCGAACCCGGCGACGATCATGACCGACCCCGAGCTCGCCACCGCGACCTACATCGAGCCGCTGACGCCCGCATCGGTGGCGCGGGTGATCGAGCGCGAGTGCCCCGACGCGCTGCTGCCCACGCTCGGAGGAGGGACCGCGCTCAACCTGGCCCGAGCGCTCACCGACGACGGAACCCTCGACCGCCTCGGCTGCGAGCTGATCGGGGCGAACTACGACGCCATCCTGCGCGCGGAGGATCGCCTGCTCTTTCGCCAGACCATCGAGGGCGCGGGGATGCGGGTGCCGCTCTCGGAGGTCGTCACGTCGATGGCCGCGGGCGAGCGCGTGCTTGCGGCCGTCGGGCTGCCCGCGATCATCCGCCCCGGCTTCACCATGGGCGGAGAGGGGGGAGGCATCGCCCGCGACGGCGCGGAGTTCCGCGAGCGGATCGCCGAGGGGCTCGCGGCGAGCCCGATCGGTCAGGTCCTCGTCGAGGAGTCGGTCATCGGCTGGGGCGAGTTCGAGCTCGAGGTCATGCGCGACCGCCTCGACAACGTCGTCGTCGTGTGCTCGATCGAGAATGTCGATCCGATGGGCGTCCACACCGGCGACTCGGTGACGGTCGCCCCGCAGCAGACCCTTACCGATCGCCAGTACCAGGCCCTGCGCGATCAGGCGCTCGCGGTCATCCGGGCAGTCGGCGTCGAGACCGGCGGCTCGAACATCCAGTTCGCCGTCAATCCCCAGACCGACGAGATCGTCGTCATCGAGATGAACCCGCGCGTCTCGCGCTCCTCGGCACTGGCCTCGAAGGCCACCGGCTTTCCGATCGCCAAGATCGCGGCCCGGCTCGCGGTCGGCTACTCGCTCGACGAGATCCCCAACGACATCACCCGGCGTACCCCGGCGAGCTTCGAGCCGGCGATCGACTACGTGGTCGTCAAGTACCCGCGCTTTGCCTTCGAGAAGTTCCCGGGGGCTACGGGGCGGCTCTCGACCCACATGCAGTCGGTCGGCGAGGCGATGGCCATCGGGCGAACCTTCAAGCAGGCCTTCGTCAAGGCGCTGCGCTCCCGCGAGCTCGACGTGGAAGCGGTGGCGCCCGACGACACCGGTGAGCTGCTGAGACGCCTCGAGGCACCGGCGCCCGACCGGTACGAGCTGGTGCTGAACGCCCTGCGCCGGGGCGTGCCGCCGGACGAGATCTCGCGCCGCACCGGCATCGACCCCTGGTTCGTCGCCGAGCTCGCCGCCCTGGCAGACGGAGAGGACCCCGAGGCCGGGCTCGCGCGCACCTTCAAGGCGGTCGACACGTGTGCCGCCGAGTTCGAGGCCGAGACGCCCTACTACTACTCGGGCTGGGAGCGCCCGGGGCCCGAGGGCCCCCGCCACGAGGTGCGCCGGGGCACGCGGCCGAGCGTGGTCATCCTCGGCGCCGGACCGAACCGCATCGGCCAGGGGATCGAGTTCGACTACTGCTGCGTGCACGCGGCCCTGACCGTGCGCGCGTCGGGCCGCGACGCGGTCATGGTCAACTGCAACCCCGAGACCGTCTCGACCGACTACGACACGAGCGACCGCCTGTACTTCGAGCCGCTGACCCTCGACGACGTGCTCGCGGTCGTCGAGCTCGAGCGCCCGGAGGGCGTGATCGTCCAGTTCGGCGGCCAGACCCCGCTCAAGCTTGCGCGCGGGCTCGCCGACGCGGGAGTTCCGCTGCTCGGCACGCCGGTCGAATCGATCGACCTCGCCGAGGACCGGCCGAGCTTCGGGCGCGTGTGCGCCGAGCTCGGGCTCGAGTTGCCCGCCTACGCCACGGCCGACTCCCTCCGCCAGGCCCTCGACGGTGCCGAGGGAGTCGGCTATCCGCTGCTCGTGCGGCCCTCCTATGTGCTCGGAGGACGGGCGATGGAGATCTGCTACTCGGCTGACGGGCTCGCCGACTATCTACAGCGCGCGGCCTCCGCCGGCCCGATCTACCTGGATCGCTTCCTCGAGCACGCGATCGAGATCGACGTCGACGCACTGTGCGACGGTCAGGAGGTCCGGATCGGCGGCGTCATGCAACACGTCGAGGAGGCGGGCGTCCACTCCGGTGACTCGGCGTGCGTCCTGCCGCCGATGTCGCTCGGAGGCGACATGCTCGAGCGGATCGAGGAGGCGACGCGCGCGCTGGCGTTGCGTCTCGGCGTGGTCGGGCTGATCAACATCCAGCTCGCCGTCCACGGCGACGAGGACCTGTACGTGATCGAGGCGAATCCACGAGCCTCACGCACGGTGCCCTTCGTCTCGAAGGCGGTCGGCGTGCCCCTCGCGAAGCTCGCCTGCCGGCTCATGCTGGGCGAGCGCCTGGACGACCTCGACCTCCCCGCACGAGCCTCGGCGCCGGGGCACGTCTCGGTCAAGGAGGCGGTCCTGCCCTTCGAGCGCTTCCCCCAAGCCGACACCGTGCTCGGGCCCGAGATGAAGTCGACGGGCGAGGTCATGGGAATCGCCGACGACTATCCGGCCGCCTTCGGCAAGGCCCAGGCCGCGGCGGGAGCGGAGCTGCCTGCCGCGGGGGCGGTCTTCATCACGGTCACCGACCGCGACAAGCCGGCGGCCACCCAGCTCGCGGCCGCCCTCGGCGATCTCGGCTTTCGCATCTTCGCCA
Organism: Thermoleophilaceae bacterium; assembly: GCA_013812065.1. Classification (GTDB taxonomy): domain Bacteria; phylum Actinomycetota; class Thermoleophilia; order Solirubrobacterales; family Thermoleophilaceae; genus JACCUC01. Next base: position 3,829 of record JACCUC010000140.1, read on the forward strand.
CCGCGGGCACCGCCCAGGCCATCCGCGGCGTCGGCGTGCCCGTCGAGCGGGTCGCGAAGATCCAGGACGGCTCCCCGAACGTCGTCGACCTGATCGAGTCGGGGGAGGTAGACCTCGTGATCAACACCCCGACGGGCTCGGGGGCGCGCGTCGACGGCTACGAGATCCGCCACGCGGCGACCGCGCGCGGGGTCCCCTGCATCACCACGATGACCGGGGCGAGCGCCGCCCAGCGGGCGATCGTGGCCATGCGCCGCCGGGCATCGGAGCCGAAGTCGCTCCAGGAGCTCCATGCCGGACACGACGGCTTCGCCCCGGCGGCCGCCGCGGGCCCTGTCCCGTCCCCGAGCGCAACCGCCCAGCGATGAGCCTCGACCCCGAGGTGCTCGCGACCTACGAGCGGCGAACCTGCGCTCCGTTCGGACGCCGTCGCGCCTGCGTTGTGGGGGGCGAGGACCACGGTGCCTACCGTCTGCTCTGGGCCGCCGACCCCGGCGGTCCCGCCGATCCCTGCCCCGGCCAGTTCTACATGCTCGCCGCGGCCTCGGGCTGGGGCGGGAGCGACGGGCGGCCCTACCTTCCGCGCGCCTTCTCCCACGCCCGCGTCGCGCCTGACCCGGACGGCCCTCATCGCCTCGGCTTCCTGCTCGAGGCCGTCGGGCCCGGGACCGACCGACTCGCCGCCCTCGCTACCGGGGAGGAGCTCTGGCTATCCGGTCCGTTCGGAACCGGCTTTCGACCGCCCGACCCCGCCTCGCACGCGGGTCGAGCCGTGCTCGCCGGCGGTGGAATCGGCATCGCGCCGATCCTGACCCTCGCGGACGAGCTCGGCCGGGACGCCACCGTCCTGCTCGGCTTTCGGACCGCCCGTCACGCCGCCGCGGCGAACCTCTTCGACGTCAAGCCCCGCGTCGCCACCGACGACGGGTCGGTCGGGCGCCACGCGCTCGTCACCGACGTCCTGCACGACGAGCTCGACCGCGACGCTCGCGCCACCGTCTTCGCCTGCGGGCCGCCGCCCATGCTCGAGGCCGTGCGAGCCCTCTGCGCCGCCCGGGGGGTCGAGGCCCAGCTCGCGCTCGAGTCGGGCATGGCCTGCGGCTACGGAGCCTGCTTTGGCTGCGTGGTCCCGACCCGCGACGGCTTCCTGCGCCTGTGCCTGGACGGACCCGTGCTCGACGCCGCCCGGCTCGAGACCGCGCTCTTCGAGGGGGCGGGGCACTGACGGGCGGGGCGGACTCATCCCTCGGCGGTCCCGGGGAGACCGCCAGCCGGAACGGCAGGCTGCCAGCCGGCCTCCCGCCGGTCGACCTCGGCGGCGTCCACCTGGCCGGGCCCGTCCTCAACGGCTCCGGCACCTTCGACGCGATCGCCGCCTGGCGTGCGTTCGGCGACGAGCTCGTCGAGCGGTTTCCCTTCCACGCGTTCGTCTCGAAGACGATCACCCTCGCTCCCCGCGCCGGCAACCCCCCGCCGCGTCTCTGGGAGACCGCGGCCGGCCTGCTCAACTCGATCGGGCTCCCGAACAAGGGCCTCGAGGGCTTTCTGGCCGAGGACCTGCCGATCCTCGCACGCCTCCCGGTGCCGCTCGTCGTCTCGGTGATGGGGTTCGACCGCAGCGAGCTCGCCGAGCTCGTCGCCGGCGTGGGCGCTCGGCCCGAGGTTGCGCTGGTCGAGCTCAACTTCTCCTGCCCGAACGTGAAGACCGGCCTCGAGATGGGCGCCGAGCCGAGCGAAGCGGCCCGCGCGGTGGCGAACGTGCGCTCCCTCAGCGACGCCCCGCTCATCGTCAAGCTGAGCCCGACCGCCGCCGAGCCCGCGGCGGTGGCGGCGGCGGCGGCGGGTGCCGGAGCCGACGCGGTCTCGCTCATCAACACCCTCAGCGGCACCGCCCTCGACCCACGCACCCGCCGCCCGTGGCTCGGCGGCGGCGGAGGCGGCCTCTCGGGACCCGCCGTCCGTTCGGTGGCGCTCGGCCAGGTGGCCGCCGTCGCCCAGGGGGTGAGCGTGCCCGTGATCGGCATGGGCGGGGTCGCGAGCGGCGCCCACGCCGCCGACCTGCTCGCCGCCGGCGCGACCGCGGTGGCCGTCGGTACCGAGAGCTTCCGCGACCCGCGGGCCGGGGGACGAATCTCGGAAGAGCTCGCCGAGCTCCTCGCTCAGAGCGGCTTTTCGAGCCGGCCGGATCCGGCGCCACGGCAGCCGCTGCACGCGAAATCCCCTGCAAACCGGCTGTAAACCGTCAACCCATACTCGAAGGGCGCAGGCTTAGGTCGAGGTAGAGGCTTTTTTCGGCGGGAACGGTCTGCGGAGGCCTTTGGCCGCTTCGATGCCTGTAGAATCGCCGCGCATGTCGCCGGCTGCCCCCTCGTCGCCCACGACCGCCTCCGGACGGTCCGGCGCGCCGCCGGAGCGCTCGTTCGCGCAGCAGATGGACGCGCTGCAGCGGGCCAACGAGATCCGTAGCGCGCGCGCCCAGCTCAAGCGCGAGCTCAAGGCCGGTCGCGTGCACATCCACGGCGTCCTCCTCGATCCGCCGGAGTACCTGCAGAACGCCAAGGTCTCCGAGCTGCTGCTCTCGGTGCCGAAGTACGGCCGCGTGAAGGTCAACCGGCTGCTCACCCAGTGCCGGATCTCGCCGAGCAAGACGCTGGGTGGCCTCTCCGAGCGCCAGCGTCACGAGCTCGTCGGCAACCTCCGGCGATAGGCGCGCGACCTGCTCACGTGCTCGTCGTCACCGGCCCCTCGGGGGTCGGGAAGGGAACGCTGATCCGCGCTCTGCGCGAGCGCTTTCCCGGGCTCGAGCTGTCGATCTCGGCCACGACGCGGTCGGAGCGCCCGGGCGAGGTCGACGGGCGCGACTACTGGTTCCTGTCGCCCGAGGAGTTCGAGCGGCGGGTCGCCGCCGACGCGTTCCTGGAGCACGCGACCTATGCCGGCAACCGCTACGGGACGCCGCGCTCGGAGATCGAGCGCACGGCTCCCCGGCCCGGGAGCGGCGACCCCCCCGAGGGAGTCGCCGGGCTCGTGCTCGAGATCGAGGTCCAAGGTGCGCGGCAGGTGCGCGGAGCTCTCCCCGAGGCGGTCCAGGTGTTCGTCGCGCCGCCGTCGCTCGAGGCTCTGCGCACCCGGCTCGCCGGTCGCGGCAGCGACTCCTCCCGGCAGATCGAGGACCGCCTCGAGGTCGCTCGGCGAGAGCTCGGCGCCCGAGACGAATTCGAGCACGTGATCGTCAACGACCGCCTCGAGCGCGCCGCCGAGGAGCTCGCCGAGCTCGTCGCTAGAGTCTGGGATTCGTCCCGTGAAAGGAACCTGACGTGATCAAGCCCCGCCTCGACACCATCGTCGCCGAGAACCGCGCCGACTCTCACTACGCCGCCGTGATCATCGCCGCCAAGCGGGCACGCCAGATCAACTCCTACTACCAGAGCCTCGGCGAGGGGGCCTTCGAGGAGCACGTCCCTCCGATGGTCGAGACGACCTCGAAGAACTACCTCAAGATCGCGCTCGATGAGATCGTGGCCGACAAGCTGCGGTATCGCTACGGGCGTTAGCCGGAGAGCCGCGGTGGCCGGACCGGCGACCTTGGAAGCTATCTCACCAGGTACGCACGCCCGGATGCACGTCCCCATCGGGATAGCGTCTTAGGCGAGTGCCGCTGGGCCGGCCCGCGTGGCGCGCATCCTCCTCGGGGTCTGCGGCGGTATCGCCGCCTACAAAGCCGTCGAGCTGACTCGCCTCGCGATCGTCGCGGGGCACTCGGTGCGGGTCATCCAGACGGAGGCCGCCGAGCGCTTCGTCGGCCGGGCGACCTTCGAGGGCATCACCGGGGCGCCCGCGCTCGTCACCGAGTGGGAGCGCGACCCCGCTCGCGGTGCGTACCCGGGCGACCCGGCGCCCGACCACGCCCCGATCTCCCACCTCGACCTCGTGGGCCGCGCCGACATCCTTGCGATCGCGCCGGCCTCGGCGAACACGCTCGCCAAGCTCGCCGGGGGGATCGCCGACAACCTGCTGACCAGCGCGGCGCTGGCCTTGCGCGCGCCGCTGCTGCTCGCCCCGGCCATGAATGACCGCATGTGGGAGCACCCCGCCACCCGGGCGAACCTGGGCATCCTCAGCGACCGCGGCGCCACCGTCCTCGAGCCCGAGACGGGCGCGCTCGCGTCGCGCGGAGAGTGGGGAGCGGGCCGCCTCCCCGACCCGCCGGTGGTGCTCGCGGCGATCGAGTCGGCGCTGGCACCGTCTCGGTCCGGCTACGCCCCACGCTCGCTCGACGGGCTGCGGGTGCTCGTGACCGCCGGTGGCACGCGGGAGCCGATCGATGCGGTGCGTTTCGTCGGCAACCGCTCCTCGGGGCGGATGGGCTTCGCCCTCGCCGAGGAGGCGGCTCGCCGAGGGGCCGAGACGAGCGTCATCGCCGCCAACGTCGACCTCCGCCGGGCCGGAGGGATCCGGTACCGCGATGTGGTCACCGCCCGCGAGCTCGCCGACGCCACCCGCGCCGAGCTCGCGGGCGCGGACGTCCTGCTCATGGCCGCTGCCGTGGCCGACTTCCGGCCCGCGGCCGCCGAAGGCGCAAAGATCGAAAAGGCCGGTCGCGGTGGCCTCGCCCTCGAGCTCGAGCCGACCGAAGACGTGCTGTCGGCGGTGGCGCAGGAGCGGCGCAGCGACCAGACCGTCGTGGGCTTCGCCGCCGAGCACGGAGCCGGAGCACTCGGGCGCGCGCGCGCGAAGCTCGCGCGCAAGCGCCTCGACGCCATCGTCCTGAACGACGTCTCGGGCGAGGGGATCGGCTTCGAGGCCGAAGACAACGCGGTGACGATCCTCACCGCCGAGGAGGAGCGAGACGTTCCACGAGCGTCCAAGCCGGAGGTGGCGCGAGCGATCCTCGACGCTGTCGAGTCGGTGCGGGCTGGGGCGGGTGCTCGGCGAACCGCCGCGGCGGGGTCGGGAGCCTCGGAAGCGCGATGAGCCGCGACGAGCCGACGGGCGGCGACGCCCCCCACACCGAGGTCTACGACCTGTTCCGCCGCGGGAGCGCCCTGCTCGAGGCGCGCGACTACGAGGCCGCGGCCGTCCCGCTCGAGCGCGCCCGCCGTCTCGAGCCCGACAAAGCCTCGATCCGCGAGGCTCTGGGACGGGCCTACTTCCATGCCGGCCGCTACGCCGCCGCCCGCGACGAGTTCGCGGCCGTGGTCGAGGGGTCGCCGGTGAACGACTTCGCCCACTTCTGCCTCGGTCGCTCGCTCGAGAAGACCGGTCGCCGCGTCGAGGCGCGTCGTCATCTGACGCTGGCCGCCGGGCTGAGGCCCGACCGTGCCGACTACCGCGTCTACCTCAATCGCCTACGGTCGGGCTAGCCGCCCGCGACAGCAACGCGCGCTGCGCCGGCGCCGGGTCGCTCACCGCCGCCGCGTAGGCGTCGACCAGATCGACCGCGGACATGCCGGGGCACCGTACTCCCACGCGGCCTTGCGCCCGAGCGGCTCGTGCGCGCCCTGATCCAGCGGGTCTCCCGAGCCTCGGTGGCCGTCGACGGCGAGACGGTCGCCGCGATCGGCCCTGGCCTGCTGGTTCTCCTCGCGGTCGGGCGCGAGGATACCGAGGCCGTCGCCGACCGCCTCGCGCAGAAGGTCCTCGCCCTCCGGATCCTCGACGACGAGGCCGGGCGCATGAACCGCTCGGTGGCCGACGCCGGCGGGGAGATCCTGTGCGTGAGCCAGTTCACGCTGCTTGCCGACGCTCGCCGGGGCAGCCGTCCGAGCTTCGCCGGAGCCGCCCCGCCGGAGCTCGCCGAGCCGCTGTACGAGCGAGTGCGGACCGCGCTCGGGGCCCGGGGAGGCCGCTTCGGGGCGCACATGGCGGTCGAGCTCGTCAATGACGGCCCAGTCACCCTGCTCGTCGATATTACTGGCGCGACGGGGCTATAATCGGGTCCAGCTTGGACTTCGTCTGCGGCGCATGCCGCCGCATCTCGAGGTGGGCTTCGCAGCCCGCCTTTTTTTCGCCCCAAACCGCCTCAGACCACCGATTTGCAGCCCACCCAGACCGACATCGAGACCCGGCTCGCCGCCGTCGAGCCCGACGTGGAGGTGCTCCTCTGCAAGCCGATCGCCGCCGAGAAGATGCGTCTCGTGATCGATCACCCCGACGGCGTCAGCCTTACCCTGTGCGAGCGGGTGACCGGCCATCTGGGCGAGCTTCTGCGCGACATCGGCCTCGAGGTCTCCTCGCCCGGGCCCGAGCGGCCGCTCACCAAGCCCGACCACTTCCGGCGCTACGTCGGTCGACGGGCGCGCGTGCGCACGCGCGAGCCGCGCGAGGGACACAAGAGCTTCACCGGCGAGCTCGTCGACGCCTCGGACGTAGCCGTGACGCTCGCCGCCGACGGGGGGGTCGTGTCGATCCCCTACGGCGACATCAACCGCGGCAACCTGGTCGCGGAATGAGGCGCGAGACCGTGACTGTGCCACACCCGGCAGCGAACCGAAGCGAGGGCTGAGCCCATGGCAAAGGAGATCGTCGAGGCCGTACACGGGCTCGAGCGCGAGAAGGGCATCTCGGCGGAGCGGCTGATGACCGCCGTCGAGGACGCGCTCCTGTCCGCCTACAAGAAGACGCCCGACGCCGCCAGGTACGCGCGCGTCGACCTCGACCACGACACCGCGGACTTCCGCGTCTGGGAGCTCATGGTCCCGCCCGACCTCGAGGAGGAGCTGCTCGCCGAGGTCGAGATCGAGGAGCCGACGATCGACACCGAGACCGGGGAGATGAGCGAGCCCGGCGAGCCCGAGATCGCTCCCGAGGTGCTCGCCGCGCACTCCGACCAGATCGACGAGCGCGACGCGACTCCGAGCGGGTTCGGCCGCATCGCCGCCCAGACGGCCAAGCAGGTCATCTTCCAGCGCATCCGCGAGGCCGAGCGCGACATGATGTTCGACGAGTACCAGGACCGCGTCGGCGAGCTCATCACGGGCATCATCCAGCAGTCGGACAAGCGGTACACGCTCGTGCAGCTGCGCGAGCGCGTCGAGGCCCTGCTGCCCAAGTCGGAGCAGGTCGAGGGCGAGCGCTACGACCACGGCGCCCGCATCAAGGCCGTGATCACCGAAGTCTCGGCCGACGCCAAGGGCCCGAGCATCATCGTCTCGCGGCGCTCGCCCGAGCTCATTCGCGAGCTCTTCGAGCTCGAGGTGCCCGAGGTCGCGGACGGCCTCGTCGAGATCCAGAACGTCGCCCGCGAACCGGGCTATCGCTCGAAGATCGCCGTCGTGTCGCACGCCAACGGGGTCGATCCGGTCGGCGCCTGCGTCGGGCCGCGCGGCTCGCGCGTGCGCATGGTCGTGTCCGAGCTGCGCGGCGAGAAGATCGACATCATCCCCTTCAACGACGAGCCAGCCCGCTTCGTGGCCAAGGCGCTCTCGCCCGCGCGGGTGCGCGAGGTGCTCGTCGACGACGCGGCGCGCCAGGCGACCGTCATCGTCCCCGACGATCAGCTCTCGCTCGCGATCGGCCGCGAGGGCCAGAACGCCCGCCTCGCCGCCCGCCTCACGGGCTGGCGCGTCGACATCCGCTCGGAGACCGAGTTCGCCGAGGAGGAAGCGTCGATGACCTACGAGGACGAGGAGTCGAGCGGCCGCTGCGCGACGATCATGACGACCGGCAAGCGTTGCCCGAACGCCTCGCTGCCCGGCACGCGCTACTGCGGGCTGCCCGCCCACCAGGCCCTCGAGGGCACCGGCACCGACGAGGTGGCTGCGGTGGCGGGCGAGGTCGGCGAGGTCGGCGACCCCGACGGCGCCGAGGCCGAGGCCGCGGACTCCTACGCCGCCCTGGAGGAATCGGGCTTGGCGGAGGACCGGACGCCATAGCGACTCCCACGCGGCTCTGCCTCGGCTGCCGGCGCCCGCTCCCCAAGAGCGAGCTGCTGCGGCTCGTGGCCGGCGACGGCGAGATCGCAGTTGACCCGGCGGCGCGCCGGCCGGGTCGCGGCGCCTACCTCTGCCGGCGTCCCGAGTGCCTTGGCGAGGCGGTTCGCCGCCGCGCCTTTGCGCGAGCGCTGCGTGCGCCCGTGAACATTCCCGAGAAGACCCTAGACTGGATAGGCCAATGGCAAAGAAGCGCGTACACGAGATAGCAAAGGAGAGGGGGATCCCCTCCAAGGAGGTCATCGCCCGGCTGCAGGCGGCCGGCTTCGACGTCAAGGCGGCAGCCTCGAGCGTCGACGAGCGCGACATCGCCGTGGCGTTCTCCGGCGGGACGCGCGAGCAAACGGCCGCGCCGCAGGCCACCGCCGCGCCCGCCGCCCCTGAGGCTCGCGATGACGGTCAGAGCCCTGCGGCCGAACCAGCCTCGAACGGCGGGCCGGCAGGTCAGCGG
>JACCUC010000145.1 GCA_013812065.1 Thermoleophilaceae bacterium
CCTCCGGGCCCGAGCGGCCCGGAGGCGGGCCGATAGCCGACGACACTCCGGCGTGGAACGCCGTCAGGAGCAGTGGATTCAGCTCAGGCCTCCGGCCGCCCCGCGGCGGGTCCGAAGGGCTCACGGCCGGGCTGGCGGAGGTTGAGGTAGCGGTCGGGCTGGGCGAGCGGCGCGAACCCGTACCGTGAGTACAGGCCGTGGGCGTCGGCAGTGGCGAGCAGCACGTTGCGCGCCCCGCGGATCTCGGGGTGGTCGAGCACCGCCTCGACGAGCAGGCGGCCGAGGCCGCGCCGGCGGTGCGAGCCCACCACGAACACGTCGGCGATCCAGGCGAAGGTGACGCCGTCGGTAACCGCCCGAGCGAACCCCACCTGAGCGCCGTTCTCGTACAGCCCGAACGGGATCGACCCGTCGATCGCGCGCTCGACGGTCTCGCGGGCGATCCCGGGAGCCCAGTAGGACTCGCGGCAGAGGAAGGCGTGGACGAGGTCGCGGTCGAGGCGGGCGGGATCGCTCGACACCTCGATGGCGTCGGTGGACTGCGTCATCGGCTCAAGGTAGCCCTCGCACCGGCGTCGTGTCGGGGCTCGGACCCGGTAGGCCGCATCGACTCTCATCGCCGCCGCGACTCGTCCTACACTGGTGGGAGATGGACAGCGACCGCCACGCCCGCCGCGACGGAAGCCGCTACGGCGAGGGCATACGCAACCCGCTCGCGCGTCAGCGCGCCCTGCTGATCGCCGCCGGGCCCGACGAGCCCGACCTCTCAGAGCTGCGCGAGCTTCTGCGCACCGCGCGAGTCGCGGCGGCCGGCGAGCTCACCCAGCGCCGCCCCCGTCCCGACCCCGACCGCTACCTCGGCCGGGGCAAGCTCGTCGAGCTCACAGAGGCGATCCGGGAGTCGGGCGCCAATCTGATCGCCTGCGACGACGAGCTGCTCCCGCGCCAGGAGCGCAACCTCGAGGCCGAGACGGGCGTAGCGGTGATCGACCGTACCGCGATCATTCTCGACATCTTCGCCGATCACGCCGGCTCGGCGGAGGGCAAGCTCCAGGTCGAGCTCGCCCAGCTCGAGTACAACCTCGCGCGCATGCGAGGACTGTGGACCCACCTCGAGCGCTTGGGCGCGGGGCGGATGGACGGCGGGATCGGCACGCGCGGACCGGGGGAGACCCAGATCGAGACCGACCGCCGGCTCGCCCGCGACCGCATCTCCGCGCTACGGCGCGAGCTCGAGCACACGCGCTCGACCCGAGCGGTCATGCGCAAGGAGCGCGAGCGCGCGCACATCCCGACGGTGGCGCTCGCCGGCTACACCAACGCCGGCAAGTCGACGCTCCTCAACGCGCTCACCGGCGCCGAGGCGGGCGTGCGCGACCGGCTCTTCCACACCCTCGACCCGACCACGCGCTCCTTCGAGATCTCCGGTCGGCGCTATCTGCTCACCGACACCGTCGGCTTCATCCGCAAGCTGCCCCACCAGCTCGTCGAGGCCTTCGGCGCGACCCTCGAGGAGACCCTGCGCGCCGATCTGATCGTGCACGTGGTCGACGCCTCGGTTCCCCACGAGGAGATGGAGGAGATGATCGTCGCCGTCGAGGAGGTCCTGGGAGGGATCGGGGCGGGCGAGCGACCCCAGCTTCTGGCCTTCAACAAGGTGGACCTGCTCGATCCCGAGCGCCGGCGGGAGCTCGAGTTCCGCCATCCGCGGGCGACCCGGGTGTCGGCCGCCACGGGCGAGGGGCTCGACGAGCTGCGCGAGGCCATCGAGGCTCAGTTCCTGCGCACACTGCGGCCTCTCGACCTGCTGGTCCCCTACCGCGAGGGCGGGCGGCTGGCCGAGCTCCACGACGTCGCGGGCCAGCTCGACCGCGAGGACACCCCGGAGGGAGCGAGGGTGCGCGCGCGCGTGCCGGCCGGGGTCGCTGCGCGCTTCGAGCGCTTCGCGGTCGACGGCGGCGCCTCCAACGGCGTCGCCCCCGAGTGATCCTCCAGTACACGCGGCTCCACCATGATGCGCGCCCACCGGCGCCGGCCCACCACGGCGACGCGGGCTACGACCTCCACGCCGCCGAGTCGGCGACGATCGCAGCGGGGGAGCGCACCAGCGTCGGCACAGGGCTCGCGCTCGCGGTCCCGGAGGGACTGGCCGGACTCGTGGTGCCGCGCTCGGGCCTGGCGCTGCGCCACGGGATCGCGCTCGTCAACTCCCCCGGCCTGATCGACCCCGGCTACCGCGGGGAGCTTCGCGTGCTGCTGCTGAACACAGACCGCCGGGAGCGCTTCGAGGTGGCCGTCGGCGACCGGATCGCCCAGCTCGTTCTTGTGGCCTTCTCGGCGCCGGAGTTGCGGGAGCTGCCCTCGCTCGAGCGGACGGTGCGGGGGATCGGGGGCTTTGGGTCGACGGGGCGGTAGCCGTGACCGTCCGCAACGAAGAAGGCTCACACCCCCGCCGCCCTTCGCGCGCTGTGGTGTGCTGCCTCCTCGAGCTCGTCGTCGAGCGGCTCGAGCTCGATCCCGAGCGCGAGCTCCACGAGCCGGTCCGCCAGCCATACGTTCTTGGGCAGCAGCGGCCCGTGCAGGTAGGTGCCGATGACGTTGCCGCGGCGCACGCCCTCGCCCCCGTCACGACCGTTGTTCCCGTGGCCGGAGAGGACCCGCCCGAGCGGGCGCTCGCCGGGGTCGAGGTAGGTCCGCCCCCCGTGGTTCTCGAACCCCGCGACGATTCGCTCACCCCCGCCTAGGTCGGACTCGATGGCACAGTTGCCGATCAGGCGCGATCCAGGCTCGCGCACCGTTTCGAGACCCACGAGGCCGACGCCGGGGATGGTTCGCTCCCCGAGCTGATAGGAGCGCCCCAGCAGCTGGTATCCGCCGCACACCGCGAGAATCGCCGTGTCCCGGTCTGCGGCGGCGTGGAGGGCGTCGCGCTTGGTCGCCGCCATGTCCTCGGCTACGGCGATCTGGTCGCGATCCTGGCCGCCTCCCATGTAGAAGAGGTCGTGGGCGCTCGAGTCGAGCTCGTCGCCCAGCGAGCTGCCGCGAAGCTCGAAGCCGAGGCCGCGCCAGGCGCAGCGTGCCCGCAACACCTGAATGTTGCCCCGGTCGGCGTAGATGTTCATCAGGTCGGGATAGAGCGCGCAGACGCGCAGCGTGGGGGTCACGCCCGCCGCGGCGCCTCGAGCATGAGCACGGTCGAGCCCACATAGGCCCCCGTCTCCGGGACCGAGCGATCGGGAAGGCGCCGAAAGCCGTGGGCGACCGCGCTCGCCGCCAGCTCTGCGGCCGGGAAGACCGACAGGCGGACGGTCGTTGCCGACTCGACGGTCTCGCCGCCGGGGGAGACCGCGCGGCGCAAACGGTCGATGGCCACGGTCCGATCTCCGCGGGCGGCGTCCTCCTCGCGCAGAGCGACCGGAGTGCTCGCGAGCACCCAGCCGTCGCGACCGCCCGTGTCGGGGAGAGGTGGGAGCGAGTCGGCGGCCGGGAGGCCGGCGAGAGGATCGGCGAGGGCCGGCGCAAAGAGGCCTCCCGGCTCGAGATGGTCGAGCACCCGCAAGAGCATGGCGTCGCGCCCGCGAGCGCCTTCGAGTAGCTGGACGACCTGCATCGGCGCGAGCACGAGCGCGAAGCGACGATCGAGGGCGAAGCTGCGCGCGTCGGCGCAGACGCCCTCGACGCACAGGCCGCGCGCACGGGCGCGCTCGGCCAACGCGGCGACGAGAACCGGGTCAGCGTCGAGCGCCGTCACCTCGTGCCCGCAGGCGGCGAGGTCGAGCGCGACCCGCCCGGTACCCGCGCCGAGCTCGAGGAGTGGGCCGGGGCGCGCGGCGGCGAGCTCGCGCCACAGCGGGAGGTCGGCCTCGTAGGCACCGCACTCGACGTCGTGCCAGGCCACGGCCTCGTCGAACGGCGGGGCGGAGACACTTAGGCGTGCTCGCGATCGCGCGGCTCTCATGCAACGCACCGCGGCGCGTGCGCGGCCGGCTCGGGCGTGACCCTCACCGAGCCGGTCCCGCGACCGGGGCCACGATCCGGATCTGGCGCTCGCCCACGCGCACGGTCACCGGCAGCTCGCCGATCGGCTCGCCGTCGGCGTACACCGTGAACGGGCGGTCGGCGCGGACCTCGATGACCTGGCCGGTCGAGAACTCCGCGCGCGGATCCCCGACATGGGTACCGCGGAACACGCGCGGGAGCATGGCCAGCCAGCGCAGCCGCGAGTGCTCGTGCACCATCAGGACGTCGAGGCGGCGATCGTCGAGCACGGCGTGGGGAACGAGCATCATGCCGCCGCCGTAGGCCTTCGAGTTCGCGACGGCGACCGTGTACCCGGAAAAGACGTGTAGCTCCCCGTCGACGGTGACCTCGAAACGGGCGTGTCGCCAGCCCCCGAGCGCCCGCAACGCGGCGTACAGATAGACCGCGTTCCCGCGCAGCCGCGACTCGTTGGCGATGCGGTTGGCGTCCGAGTCGAAGCCGAGGCTCGCGATGCCGAGGAACGGAACGCCGTCGACCTCGCCGACGTCGACCGGGCGCGCCTCTCCGTCGAGCGCGAGCCGGGCCGCGGCCGCGGGGTCGGTGGGGATCCCGAGCACGCGCGCCAGGTCGTTGCCGCGCCCCGCCGGGACGATGGCGAGCGTGGTGTCGGTCTCGCGCAGGACACCCGCGAGCAAGCCGACGTGGCCGTCGCCGCCGACGGCCACTACGGTCTCCTCTCCGCCACCGGCCACCTCGCGGGCCAGCTCCATCGCGTGGCGCGCGCTCGGCGTAGTAAGCGCGCGAAACCGCGCCCCGCGACGCCCGAGCTCGGCGCTGGCCGCGTCCAGGGCTCGCCGTCCCTGCCCGCCGCCCGCGACGGGGTTGGCGATCAGAGCGAGTGAGCGGTCGGGCACCGCGCGGGAGTCTAAGTGGTCCCCGACGGCGCGCTCCAGCCCCGCGCAGCGATCGCGGCCGCCACCTCCTCCGGGCGGTCGGTGACCACGTAGGCATCGACGATCGCACCATCGGTGTTGATCGTGATCGACAGCCCGGACTCGGTGCGACGGACCTTCGAGATCGCCGCCACCGGGCGTCCCGAGCCCATGCGGGGCTTGACGCGTCCGGTGGCGACGCGATGGACGCCGTCGAGGGCGGCCAGGCCGTCGAGCAGGCGGCGATAGCCCTTCGAGGAGGAGTGCTTATGGTGGGTCTTGCGCGCCATGTCGCCCTCCATGGTGGCGGCCAAGCGGCGCGTACCCCCCGACGGCGGGGATACGCTGGCTTTCGTGGAGCCGAGCGACCGGCGCGAACGGCGCGACCAAACGAGGCGCCGAACCGAGCGCCAGCGCCGAACCGTGCTCACCGCGGCCGGCGCCGGGGCGCTCATGCTCGCGATCGTGCTCGGTCTCGCCGCGCTCTCCGGGGGAGGGGAGCAGGGCGGCCGGGAGACAAGGGAGGCGGCGCCGCCCCCGCCCGAGCTCCCCCGAGGAGGGCGGAGCATCTTCCCCGAGTCCCGCGTGGTCGGCTTCTACGGCTCACCTGAGGACGAGGAGCTCGGCGCGCTCGGCATCGGCTCGCCGGCGTCGGTCGCCCGCAAGCTCGAGCGCCAGTCGCGGCCCTACGCGGAGGGGCCCGGGGCCCGGCCGACGCTCCCGGCCTTCGAGCTGATCGCCGTCATCGCCAACGCGAGCGCCGGCGACGACGGAAAGTACCGCACGCGTCTCGAGCCGAAGACGATCCGCCGCTACCTCGCCGCCGCTCGCCGGGCCCGGGCGCTGCTCCTGCTCGACATCCAGCCCGGCCGCGCCGACTTTCCCGAGGAGATGGCGGTCCTCGAGCCGTTCCTCGCCCAGCCCAACGTGAGCCTCGCCCTCGACCCGGAGTGGCACATGGGGGACGGAGAGGTGCCGGGCGAGGCAATCGGCTCGATGACAGCCGACGAGGTCAACGCGGTCTCCGCTCGCCTATCGGAGATCGTACGCCGCGGGCGGCTCCCCGAGAAGATGCTTGTCGTTCACCAGTTCACGAGGGATATGGTCGAGAACCGCGAGCGCCTGCGCCGCTACCCCGGCGTCGAGCTCGTACTCAACGTCGACGGCTTCGGCGACCGCACGCTCAAGGTCGACAAGTACAACGAGTTCGTGAGCGGCCGCGACCCGGCTCGCCACGGCTTCAAGCTCTTCTATCGCGAGGACACGAACCTCATGGAGCCGCGTGACGTGCTCGCCTTACGGCCCCAGCCCGAGTTCGTGGTCTACGAGTAGGGGGCGCCGCCGAGGACGAGCTCGGCCAGGCTGTCGGCGACGTACAGCGGCCGCGGCTCGCCGGCCTCCTCGGCCTCCTCGGCCGTGGTGCCTCCGGTGAGGACGAGCGCGGCGTCGACGCCGGCCTTGGCCGCGGCGGCCACATCGGCGTCGATGCTGTCGCCGACGGCAAGCGTGCGTCCTTCACCGAGGCGGTCGAGCGCCGTGGCGAAGAGCTCGGGCTCGGGCTTGCCGACGATCGTCGCGGTGACACCCGAGGCGTACTCCACGGCGGCCAGCAGCGCGCCCGTGCCCGGCACGAGGCCGTCGGCGCTGGGGTAGGTGGGATCGCGGCTCGTGGCCACGAGGTCGCCGCCGCGTCGGAGCGCGAGCGTGGCGATCCGCAGGTCGTCGAGGCCCAGATGGTCGGTGCCGGCCACGACGACGACCTGGGCGCCCGCGGCGAGGTCGGTGCCGTTGAGCACGCGCAGGCCGGCGTCGGCGACGTGACGGCGCATGGACTCGGTCCCGATGACGAACGCCGTGCTTCCCGACCGGGTCTCGTGCAGCAGGCGCTGGGTCGCCCCGCCCACGGTGACCACGTCGTCGACCGAGGCCCGCACCCCGAGCGACCACAGCTTGGCCACGTAGTCCTCGGTAGCCCGGCGGGGGTCGTTGGTGACAAAGACGATGCGCTTCCCCGCCCCCCGCAGGGCACCGATCGCCTGCGCCGCTCCGGCGGTGGCCTCGTCGCCGACCCAGACGCAGCCGTCGAGATCGAGGACGAAGTGGTCGTATGGCTCGACGCGCTCGGACAGGACCACGGCCGGTGATGGTATGGGTACGGCAACCCGCGGCGCAGCGAATATGCTTTGCCGGCATGGTCATCGACGTCGACGAGGCAGGCTTCCCGCAGCAGGTCATCGAGCGTTCGAGCACGGTCCCCGTGGTCGTCGACTTCTGGGCGGCGTGGTGTGGCCCGTGCCGCCAGCTCACCCCGGCGCTCGAGGCCGCCGCTTCGGCTCGCGAGGGGAAGGTCGACCTGGCCAAGGTCGACGTGGACCGCAACCCGGGCCTCGCCCAGACCTACCAGGTGCAGGGCATCCCGGCGGTCAAGGCCTTCCGGGACGGCGCCGTGGCCAGCGAGTTCACAGGCGCCGCGCCGCCCGCGCAGGTCGAACGCTTCTTCGACGCGCTCGTCCCCTCCGAGGCCGACCAGCTCGTCGCGGCCGGGGACGAGGCCTCGCTGCGCCGTGCGCTCGAGCTCGATCCGCGCCAGTCCGACGCGGCGGGCAGGCTCGCCCGCCTGCTGCTCGCCCGCGGCGAGACCGAGCAGGCGCTGGCCGTCGTCGAGCCCTTCCCGCACGATTTCCTCGCCGCCGGGCTGGCGGCCCGGGCGCGGCTCTCCCAGAACGGCCGCGGGCTCGAGGACACCTTCGCCGCCTGGGACCGCGGCGACCACGCCGCCGCGCTCGAGGGCATGCATGAGGCCTTCGCCGCGGCCGAAGGCACCGAGCGCGACGCGATTCGCCAGGCCATGGTCGCCATCTTCACCGAGCTCGGACCCGACGACCCGCTCGCCCGCGAGCACCGGCGCCGCCTGGCGGCGGCGATCCACTGAGCTTCGGCTAGCCCGGGCGCGGACCCGCCCGCGCGGCCTCGCGCTGGCGCGCCTGACGCCGGCGCCCGAGCAGGACGAGCACGCCCAGCACGCCGATCACGATCGCCACGCCGACGAGCGATCCGCCCAGGAGGCCGATCCCTCCGAAGGGCAGTGCGCCGAGCTCGGCCAGGCCGTAGCCGGCGGCGAGCAGGACGACGACGATCCCCAGCAGGATGGCGATCCCGCGCGCCCGGGCCGCGACGCTCGCGCCCGGAGGTGGGGAGACGAGGCCCATGAGCCTCAGGGCGAGCATCTGGCGCCCCGTGGGCGGCGCCTGGCCGAGCTTCTCCATCGCCTCCTTGAGCTCCTCGGGGCGGCGCTCGGCCTGGGCCAGAGAGGCCTTCATCATCTGGCGCAGGTAGGGACGCTCCTGGGGCGTGCAGGCCGCGAGCGCCTCATTGAAATAGCGCCGGGAAGTCTGAGAGTCGTAGCGCTCCGCGGCGCGAGCACCGAGGATCGTCCGCGCCGCCGCGCGATGCTTGGACTCGCTCTTGAGCTGCTCGTCGGTGCGCTCCTCGAGCTCGGGCAAGGCGGCGAGCGTGCCCGCGCGCATCTGCATCCGCTGCTGGCGTTCCTTGGCCACGGCGAGAAGTCTAAAGAGGGCGGCGCGATCGGGCGGGGCGGCGATCAGTACGCAGTGGAGCGCGCCCGGTGGCGGGGGCGCGCCTTGTAGGCCGGTTCCGCGCCGCGGTTCCAGAGCACGTGGTCGAGCTGATGGGGGCTCAGCTCGGGCCGCGCCCGAGCGATGCGCTCGACGGCCTCGACCGCGCAGGCACGGATCTCGACCTCCTCCGCTGAGCCGTGCTCGAGCAGCTCCCCGGACTCGATCCGCGCGAGCAGCCGCTCGTCGTAGGCGAGCACGCCGTCCACGCGCAGCACATGCGGAATGAGGTTGTCGGCGAAGAGCGTGAGCCGGGCGAGGTCGCCGAAGCGCACGACACCAGCGTGGGCCAGGTCGGCGCAGGCGAGCTGGGCGCGCTTGTAGAAGGGAACCGCGCGGCCTTCGTAGACCGAGACGTCGGCGAAGCACGCCCAGCCGGCGAGACGCTCGAGCAGGGCGACCGCGGAGCCGTCCGCCGGTTGCGCCACCGCAGCGAAACGCCCGCCGTGCTCGGCTGCTACGCGCCGCCCGAGGTCGCGCAGCGCCTCGGCGTAGAGCTCCATCAGCCGGTGGCCGGGGTCCTGGCCGAGCGCGCGCCCCACTGCCGCCGAGTCGATCGCCTCGAGCTGTGCCGCCGACCACGGTCCCTCCGCGTCGAAGCGCTCGCGCAGGCCGAGCGCCATCGTGGTGAAGCCCGAGCGGCCGGGACGCCTGCGGATCTCCGGCCAGTAGCCCGAGCCGAAGTTGATCGCATCGAGGGTGAGGGCAAAGGCGGCGCGGACCTCGGGCGGCCCTTCAAGCACGGCGATCTCGGGATCGGGACCGAAAGGGGCCTCCGGTGCCCGCAGGGTCTGCGCGTACCCGCCGATGAGCTCGTCGGAGGCGATCCACACCCACCGCGCCCGCGCGGCCACAAAGGCGCATGCGGAGCGAATCTCGTCGACGAGCGCCATGCCCCGGGGTTTGTAGCGCGGCGTACGATGTCCGCGGAGGCCGAGGCGATGAACGCGACAGATCCGACGAGACCGCGCGCGCAGGCCCTGCGCGTGGCCGGAGCACAACTCGAGAACGTCGTCGGCGACATCCAGGGCAACTGCCGCCGGATCCTGGACGCCATGCGCTGGGCGGAGGGGGAGGGGGCCGACGTCCTCGTGTTGCCCGAGCTCGCCCTGACCGGATATCCGCTCGACGATCTCGCTCTGCGGCCCGAGTTCGTCGACTCAGCGCTGTCGGCCCTGTCCGAGCTCGCGCAACACTCCGGCCGCACGACCACCGTGGTCGGCACCATCGACGCCGTGCGGCCCCGCCGCGGCCGCGACTCGCGACCGCGCGGAGTGTCGATCGCGGCCGCACTCCTGTCCGACGGCGAGTTGCGCGGCATCTACCACAAGGTTCTGCTGCCCAACTACGAGGTCTTCGACGAGGCGCGCAACTTCGCGGCGGGCCGCCGGCCCGGTGCGCTGTGGCGGATCGGCGGCATGGTGGCGGGCGTGTCGATCTGCGAGGACCTGTGGTCGGGCGACGGACCGCCCGAGACCCAGGCGGCGGGCGGCGCCCAGATCCTCCTCGTCCCCAACGCCTCGCCCTTCCATCGCGGCAAGACCGACGGCCGCCACGCGCTCGCGTCCGCGGTGGCCCGGCGCAACGGGGTGCCCGTCGTCTACGTCAACTGCGTCGGCGGCCAAGACGAGCTCGTCTTCGACGGCGGCTCGATCGTGGTCGACGGCGATGGGGACCTGCTCTTCCGTGCCGCCCAGTTCGAGCCCGCGCGCTTCTGCCTCGACGTGCCGCTCGCCGGGCCGCGCCCGCTGCGCAGCCGACCGGGCGTCATTCACGCGCGGGTGGGCGCCCCGCGCGCCCCCGAGCCGCCTCCGCCGTCGCCCCCGCAGGCCGACGAGCTGACCCAGATCTGGCAGGCCCTCGCCGTCGGGACACGCGACTTCACGCACCGCAACGGAGCCCGCGCCGCCGTGCTCGGCCTCTCGGGCGGGATCGACTCGGCGATGACCGCCGCCGTCGCCGCCGACGCGCTCGGTCCCGAGAACGTGCTCGGCGTGTCGATGCCCTCGCCCGGGACCCCCGACGTCGAGGTCGCGAACGCCCGCCAGCTCGCCGGCGACCTCGGCATAGCGTTCGAGATCGTCGACGTGGCTCCTGTCCTCGCGGCCCTCACGGCCGGGCTCGAGTCGGTGCTCGACGACGCTCTCACCGAGCGCTCGGAGGAAGAGCTACACGCACGCGCGCGCGGGGCGATGCTGCTCGCGATCGCCGACGAGCTCGGCCGCCTCCTGCTCGCGACCGGCAACAAGAGCGAGCTGTCGGTCGGCTCGGCGGTCCTCTACGGCGACATGGCCGGCGGCTTCGCGCCGATCCGCGACTGTCCGAAGACCCTGCTCTACGAGCTTGCTCGCTACCGCAAAGCCGGCGGACGGGCCATCCCGGAGGCCGTGCTCGAGCGCCCGCCCACCGCACTGCACCAGGAATGGCTCGATCTGCCTCCCTACGAGATCCTCGACCCGATCGTCGAGCGCTACCTCGAGGAGGGAGCCGGCCCCGAGGGGATCATCGCCGCCGGCTTCGACCGCGCGACGGTCCGCGGCGTGCTCCAGCTCATCGACGATGCCGAGTTCGAGCGCCGCCAGGCGCCGCCCGGGGTCAAGATCACCGCCCGCGCCTTTGGCAAGGACCGGCGCATGCCGATCGCCAACGCATGGCGCCCGTTCGCCGCCGAGGAGGAGGAGCTCGTTGCCTCGCCGGACGGGACGGGCGCAGCGATCCCTACGCCGCCGCGGGCGTGAGCTCGTCGTGCTGAGACTCGTGGGCGCAGCCGTCTAGGCGGCTCAGCGCTGCCCTCAGCCGGTGCCGAAGGGCCCGGGCGCGTCCGAGTGCTCGCCGGTGTCGAAGCGCTCGTCGTCGGTCTCGTCCTGTGGGGTCTTCTCCTGCTCGCCGCCCGGCTCGTTGCGGGCCGCGTGCTGCTGCGGTCGGGTCGCGTCGTCCTCGCGCCGGTCGGTCTGGGGCTGCTCGTCGTCGGCCCGAGCGTCGATCATCGGGTTCTCCTCGGTCGGGTCTCCAAATTGTGTACGCGTCCCGTTGCGCGCCGGGTCGGCAACGCTTGTGGCCGACCGTCTAGGGATAGATGTAACCGTCCTCGCCGATCACGAAGATCGCGGTCACGGGGCAGTTGCGGGCCGCGTCGACGACCTCGTCGGGGGTCGCGGCATCGGTGTCGAGGACAAACGCCTTGCCTTCGTCGTCGAGGGCGAAGACCTCGGGCTCGGCGTCGACGCAGTCACCTGAGCCGATGCAGAGGTCGCGGTCGACCTCGATGCGGATGCTGTTGACGGCGGAGGGCTCGGCCACGGCGTCGAGGGTAGCCTCACCCGTCCGGTGGTTGTCCACAACGAAGGCCGAAGCGTGCCGCTGACCCGCTTTGCGTGGTTGGCGGTCGCCGCGGCCGTGGCGACGATCGCCCTCAAGACTCTGGCCTGGGTGCTGACGGGCTCAGTCGGACTGCTCTCCGACGCCCTCGAATCGGTGGTCAACCTCGTCGCGGCGGTGCTCGCCCTGGTGGCGCTGCGGTGGGCCGCCAAGCCCCCGGACGAGGAGCACGCCTACGGCCACGCCAAGGCCGAGTACGTCTCGGCGGGGGTGGAGGGCGCGGCGATCTTCGTGGCCGCGCTCAGCATCGGGTGGGTCGCCGTCGACCGTCTGCTCGATCCGATGCCGCTCGAAGGGGTCGGCGTAGGGTTGGCAGTGGCCGTGAGCGCGTCGCTCGTCAACCTGGCGGTCGGAGGCGTGCTCCTGCGGACCGGGCGTCGGCGGCGATCGGTCGCCCTCGAGGCCGACGGCCGCCACCTGCTCACCGACGTGTGGACCTCCGTGGGCGTCGTCGTCGCAGTCGGCGCGGTGGCGCTCACGGGCTGGGGATGGCTCGACCCCGTGATCGCCCTGGCCGTGGCGGCGAACATCCTCGTCGCCGGCGCCGGGCTCGTGCGCCGATCGGCGGGTGGCCTGATGGACCGGCGGCTACCGGCCGCCGACCTCGAGGCGATCGACCAGGTCCTGCATCGACCTCGCGAGGACCGGATCCGCTTCCACGCGCTGCGCACCCGCCGCGCGGGCCGGCTCTCTTTTCTCTCCGTGCACGTCCTCGTACCCGGAGCCTGGACGGTGCAGCGCGGGCACGACCTGCTCGAGCAGATCGAGGCGGAGTTGCGCGCCGCGGTCCCGCAGCTCGTGGTCTTCACCCACCTCGAGCCGCTCGAGGACCCCTCCTCCTTTGCCGACACCATCCTCGACCGGTCGGCCAGCGGATGACGGCATCCGATCGGGCTGGGCATCCCGTCGGAGACCAGCCCGTTACCGTGCAGGGGATGACCGATCTCGATGACGAGGACTGGGTCGGCGAGCCTCCTGAAGGTCGCCACAGCCGGGACCGAGCGCAGCCGGGGTTCTGGAAGGACTGGCGGGCGAGCCTCGCGGGCGCTGGGCTCGTGCTGGCCCTGCTTATCTTGGCGCTCGTGCTGCTCCTGAGCAGCTGACGGGGCCGCCGGACGAGCCCCGATCCGGGAGCGTTTGAGCCCGGCTCAGCCGGTCGTCTCGACGCGCCTTGCTCGGAAGGCCAGGACGTTCGCGAGCGTATCGAAGTGGCGGTCCACGTGGAGCACGTCGGCGGAGTGCTGCTGGGCACACGCCGCGATGAGGAGGTCGGGGATCGGAAGACGATGCTGTCCGGCCGCCGCGAGCTCGCGCTGAGCGCTCGACGCGACCGCGAAGGTCTCGGCGTCCATCCGCAGGTGGCGGAACACGTCGAGTATGGTCGCAATCTCCGCGTAATCATCGGGCGACCGGGCGCTGTAGAGCATTTCGAGCCGGGTGACCGCACAGAGGCACAACTCGTCGTTCTCGTCGGCGATCCTCTCGCGGGCCGCCGGCCGCACGAGCCCGGACTTGTCGAGCAGCAACAGCCGGTGGCTCAACGCCAGGCCGCGTCGCTCAACAGCACCTCGGGGTCGACGAGCGCGCTCAGGCGCTGCAGCGCCTCCGCCTGGCGCGCCTGCCGGACGGTTTCGTCGTGCTCCGCAAGCTCTCGCTCGACGACGCTGCGGCCGAGCGCGACGAGTCGTACAAGCAGGTCTTGGCGGCGAGGCTCGTCCGGCCAGCGACGCTGAGCGACGTCGAGCATCTCGGCGAGCTCGCCGACGTCGGTGAGCGTGTAGCGGGGGCGTGTGGTCGGCACGTGGCGGGCAGTGTAGCACCTATACACAAGGCGTGCTGCACCAACGGAGGGCGGTCTCCAGCCGAGAACTGGCTACCGCTTTACATAACCTCCATTATCGAGCGTACTTGTCGCTCAAGATGCGACCGGGACGGCTACGCAACCGCCTTCCCCGGCAGCACCGCCAAGCCCGACGAAACGAGATCGCGGACGTCACAGCTGACCAGCCGAGCGCCGATCGCGGTCGCGGCGGCGACGTACGCCGCGTCGTACGCCGAGAGGTCGTGGCCCTCGGCGAGTTCGGTCGCCGCGGCGGCGAGCGCCTCGTCGCCGCGCACGAGCCCGCCGTCGTCCTGGAGTGCCCGGACCGCTCCCCTGAGTCGGCGCGCGGCGGAGGGATCGTGCCAGGCCCGCACCGCGACGTTAGTGACTTCGTAGTACGCCAGATCGAGCGTTGCAACCGGTTCTGATCCCCGGAGAAAACGGCAAGCGTCGTCGTGGTGGTCGTCGGCGACGTCCTCGCGGGCGAGCAGCACGCTGGCGTCGGCGAGCCAGGACGTCATCTTCGGGGTCGGTGGCGCTTGACGAGCTCGGCCGACCCACCTCCGTGAGACGCGGCGTCGCGCATCAGCTCTTCAATCCGGGCCGCACGATCGGCGCCGCGCCGGCGAAGGGCATCGTCGGCGAAGCTGCGCAGGAGGCCGCTGCGGGTCGTACCGCGCCGTGTCGCCTCGGCGTCCACGGCGTCGAGGAGCTCGTCCGGCAAGGAGACCATCACCTTGGCCATCGGGCTAGTATACCCGGTATTGCTCTAGATCGCGGCTATGGGCCAAGGCGCATGCCTCGCACCCCTCGAGGCTCGGGTCGCCAGTCGCTGTGGCCTACCTCACTGTGGGGACCTCCGCGTGGGCGGTCGGGTCGTTCGCGTCGCGAACGACTCCAGCACGGCGCGATCTGTGGGAGTCGTTGCCGGGATGGCCGCGCGGGCCGGTAGCTGCTGCTCATCACGTGCGCGCAGCCACGGTAGGGCCAGGCGAGTCACGCCAGCAGCTCGACCCGGACGTCAAGCCTGCGATACGTCTCGAGCG
Source organism: Thermoleophilaceae bacterium (assembly GCA_013812065.1). Lineage (GTDB taxonomy): Bacteria > Actinomycetota > Thermoleophilia > Solirubrobacterales > Thermoleophilaceae > JACCUC01. Next base: position 14,795 of record JACCUC010000145.1, read on the forward strand.
CCCGTCGATCGCGGGTGACCAGAGTGAGATCGTGCTCCGCCGCGGCAGCACCGACCAGAGCGTCGTAGACCGACCCTCCAGCGATTCCGTTCGGTGCGAGTCGCTCGAGCAGTCCTGTCGCCGCCCCGGCGCTGAGGAACCTGGTGCCCGGGAAGTCCGACGCCAGTATCCGAGCGACGGCTGCGGGGGTGCGGCGGGCCGGAGGTGGAAGCCGGGTGAGCACGGAGAACGTCTCGAACGCGGCGTGACCGGCGAGCCCGAGCCGGCGGTCTGCCATGGCCTCGAGCGTCGCCACGTGGTCCCCGTGGTCGCTTACGACCAAGGCGATGGCGACGCTCGTGTCGACCAGCAGATCCAGGCCGCTCTCACCGCTGGTCGGCATTGCGGAGCGACCGGACCGTGTCGTCGTCGATGACCGCGCCCGAGGCCGGAATCACCAGCCGCCCGCCTCTTTCTTCCAGCGCGTCGCCGGCGAGCGGCTCCACGCGAAGGCCCGCTCCGTCGGCGACGACCTCGACGACGCCCGGCGAAAGCCCAAGACGGTCCCGCAAAGGCTTCGGGATAACCAGGCGCCCCGCCTTGTCAATGGTTGCGCGCATGGCTACACAATACCATCGGCCATCCCGCCAACCTACCGATCGGCGGTGAACCGCCGTCAGTGAGCTACCACAGGAAGTCGTCGATCAGGCGCGCCACCTCCTCCCCCGGCACCGGTCCGACCCGCAGAGTCCAGGTTCGCCCGTCGACGCCTTGGCGCAACCGGTGCCTGATCCCGGCCTCCTCGAGCAGGCGGCGGACCACCGTCGCACGCTGATTGCCGGCGGCGCCGCGCCACTCGACGTCGACGCCGAAGCCGCCCGACTCGAACGGCCAGATCGTAAGGCGGTCGGGCCTGGTCGGCCCGGGCAGTCGCTCCATCGGCCGAGCCGGCTGCTCGGAGCTCACGGCGCGTCGGGCGTACCCGCCTGCACCTCGCTCGGCACCTCCTGCGCGGCGTCGCGGTAGTACTCGATCGCCCCCGTCCGCTCGAGATCCTCGTCGATGATGGCCTCGACGTCGAGCGTCAGCTGTATCTCGTTGCTGACGACGACCCCGCCGTCCGGGAGGTGGTCCTGCCACGAGACACCGAAGTCGTGGCGATCGATGCGCCCGCGCGCCTCCCAGCCGATCCGGCGCATGTTGCCCCGATTCTCCTCGCCCACCCAGAACGGCGTCTGCCACTGGCCGAGATAGGCGACGTCGAGCATCACCGAGCGCGTGACTCCGCGCAGCGTGAGGTCGACTTCCGCCTTGAAGGTCGTGTCTCCGGTGCGCTCGGCGAAGCGACCGCGAAAGGTGATGCTCGGGTGGTTGTCGACGTCGAGGAAGTCGGCGGAGCGTAGGTGCGCGTCGCGGTCGGGCTCCCCGGTCCAGATCCTCGTGGCGTCGATCTCACCCTTCAAGGTCGTCTCGAGTGGTCGCTCCCAGTCGAGCTCCATGCGGCCGTGCACGTCTTTGAACAGGCCACGCACCCAGACCACCATCATGTGCCGGGCCCGGAAGGCCGCCTCGGTGTGACCGGGCTCGAAGATCCAGCTCGCCATCGCGTGCCCTCTCCGGTCGCTGAGGGAGTCGGGTCGATCTCAGGGACCCCTCTGACGATATATCCACGGCGAGGCGGCCGGGGCTGCCAACCTGATCGCACCCGTGGACCACGTCGGCCCCCTCCTCCTCGCCCTTCTGCTCGCCGTGGCGGGCCTCGCCGCGCTCGCGCAGGTTCTGCGTGTCCCCTACCCGATCCCGCTCGTGGTCGGCGGGCTCGGACTCGGCTTCCTCCCCGGCATGCCCTCGGTCGACCTCGATCCCGACCTAGTGCTGCTCCTCTTCCTTCCGCCGCTGCTGTACTCGGCCGCCTTCTTCTCCTCCCTGCGCGAGCTGCGCGCCAACGTCGGGCCGATCTCGCTGCTGTCGATCGGGCTCGTCGTCCTGACCACTGCGGGCGTCGCGGCGGCGGCCCACTTCGCGATCGGGCTGCCGTGGCCGGTGGCCTTCGTGCTTGGGGCCGTGGTCTCCCCCACCGACGCCGTCGCGCCGGCCGCGATCGTACGCCGCCTCGGAGTGCCCCGGCGAATCGTCACCGTGATCGAGGGCGAGAACCTCACAAACGACTGGACCGCACTCGTCGTCTACCGGTTCGCCGTGGCCGCCGTGGTCACCGGCGCGTTCTCGCTCCCCCGCGCCGGGCTCGAGTTCGTGCTGACCGGCCTCGGGGGGCTCGCGATCGGCCTCCTCGTGGGCTGGCTCGTAGCCCACGTGCGCCGCCGCCTCGACGATCCGCCGACCGAGATGGCGGTCTCCCTCCTCACCGCCTACGCGGCCTACATCCCGGCCGAGGAGCTCGGCGCCTCCGGCGTGATCGCAGCCGTGACCGTGGGGGTCTTCCTCGGGTGGCGCGCTCCGCGACTGGTCTCCTCGCCGTCGACGCGCCTTCAGCTGTACTCGGTCTGGGAGATGCTGCAGTTCCTCCTGAACGCGGTGCTGTTCGTCCTCGTGGGCCTCCAGCTGCCCGGCATCCTCGAGGCGCTCGACGGAGCGTCGGCTGGCGAGTTGCTCGCCGAGGCGGGGATCGTGAGCGGGGTGGTCGTGGCCCTGCGGATCGTCTGGGTCTTCGCTGCCATGTACTCCCCCGGCGGGGCGCAGGACTGCCTGTGCGGGGGCGAAGGACGCCCCCCACGGGCACACGTGGCCATCGTGGCGTGGTCGGGCATGCGGGGCGCGGTCGCGCTCGCCGCGGCGCTCGCCATCCCGCTCACGGTCGCGGGCGGCGACCCGTTTCCAAGCCGCGAGCTCGTGATCTTCCTCGCCTTTGCGACGATCGTCGTGACGCTCGTCCTCCAGGGACTTACGCTGCCGCTGCTCATTCGCCTCCTCGGCGTCGAGGATGACGGCCGCGAAGACCAGGAGGAGGTCACGGCGCGGCTGACGGCCGCAGACGCCGCCGTGGAGCGGGTCGACGCTCTCGCCGGCGAGAGCTGGACCTACGACGAGACGATCGAGCGCGTGCGGGCAATGTTCGAGTACCGCCGCCGGCGCTTCGCGGCCCGGGCCGAGGGGGACGGCCACGAGCCCTACGAGCACCGCTCCGCGCAGTACACCCGGCTCATGCAGGAGACGCTCGCCGCCCAGCGCGCGGCGCTGCTCGATCTGCGCAACGAGGGCCGGATCGGCGATGAGGTCATGCGCCGCGTTGAGCGCGACCTCGACCTCGAGGAGTCGCGGCTCGGAGCCTGAGAGTGCAGGGACCCAGACAGGTTCGCGACGCCTCCTCGCCGGGAAGGGTCAGGAGGTCGGGTCGCCAGGCCCGCGCGAAGCCCGACGGATCGTCCTCAGGAGGACCATGAAGCGCACCAAGCTCGGCAGGACCGGCCTCGACGTGTCGCGCATCTGCTTCGGCACCTGGCAGTTCAGCGGCGACTGGGGCTCTCCCCCCGACGAGCAGGAGAGCGTGGCCGCCATGCAGCGCGCGCTCGAGCTCGGGATCAACTTCTTCGACACCGCCCAGGGCTACGGCTTCGGCGCCTCCGAGCAGCTCCTCGCCAAGGCGCTCGGGGACGAGCTGCGCTCGCGCCGCGACGAGATCGTGCTCGCCACCAAGGGCGGTCTGCGGATGGATGGCGGGGAGCTCAAACGCGACTCGAGCCCGCAGTGGCTGCGTCAGGGCGTGGAGGAGAGCCTCGGCTACCTCGGCGTCGACCACATCGACCTCTACCAGGTCCACTGGCCCGACCCCGACACTCCGCTCGAGGAGAGTGCCGGCGCGCTCGAGGAGCTCGTCCAGGAGGGCAAGATCCGCCACGTCGGGCTGTCGAACTTCAAACCCGAGGAGATGGACGGCTTCTCGCGCGGGCGGGCGGTCGAGACACTCCAACCTCCGTTCCACCTATTCCGCCGCGACATCGAGCGCGACGTCCTGCCCTACTGCCGCGAGCACGACATCGGCGTGCTCGTCTACGGGCCGCTCGCCCACGGTCTGCTGTCGGGCAAGTTCGACCGCGACACCGAGCTGCCCGAGGACGACTGGCGAGCCTCGAGCCCGCTCTTTCAGGGCGAGAGCTTCGAGCGCAACCTCGAGGTCGTCGAGGAGCTCGGGCGCTTCGCCGAGGAGCGCGGCCACACGGTGGCCCAGCTCGCCGTCGCTTGGACGCTGGCCCAGCCTGGGGTGCAGGTGGCGATCGTCGGCGCGCGGCGTCCCGACCACATCGAGGGAACCGCCCCGGCCGCCGACGTCGAGCTCTCCGACGACGACCTCGGCCGCATCGACTCGATCATGGAGGGCGCGGTCGCGGTCGCCGGGCCGACGCCCGAGGGATGAGCGCGCCCGGGGGCGATACGCCCGTCCTCCTCATAACCGGTGCGAGCACCGGCATCGGCGCCGCCACCGCCCGCCGCGCCGTCGAGGACGGCTGGCGAGTCGCGCTCGCAGCTCGCTCCGAGGAGCGTCTGCGCGAGCTCGCAGACGAGCTCGGGGGCTCAGAGAGCGCCCTCGCCCATCGCTGTGACGTGACGACCTTCGAGGACCAGGAGGCGCTCGTCAGGGCGACGATCGAGCACTTCGGGCGCCTCGACGCGGTGTTCGCCAACGCCGGCTTCGGAGCCGCGCGCGGCTTTCTCAAGGAATCGGTCGAGCACTGGCGCGAGATGGTCGAGACCAACGTGCTGGGCGTAGCCTTCACGATCCGGGCGGTCCTGCCCCGCCTGCGCGACGCAGGCGGCGGACACTTCGTGCTTACGGGCTCGATCGCGGGCCGCCGGCCGCTCCCCGGCTCGCTCTACTCCGCGACCAAGCACGCCGTCACCGCGATGGCCGAGAGCCTGCGCCAGGAGATCCGCAGCGACATGCCCGAGGCCGCCATCCGCGTCACCCTGGTCTCACCCGGCATGGTCGACACGCCGTTCTTCGACAACCGGCCCGAGGACGCGCTCGAGGGCGACGACGTGGCCCGGGCGGTGATGTACGCGCTCTCCCAGCCGGAGCGCGTGGACGTCAACGAGGTACTGCTGCGGCCGGTGCGCCAGGCCGGCTAGGCGCCAAGCCGACCCGACTGCTCAGGCGGTCGCCCAGATATCGTCGACGCCCTCGAAGCCGAGGTACTTCTTGGTGGCGTTGGTGAGGTCGTAGTCGCGCCCGTCGACGTACGGCCCCCGGTCGACGACCGGAACGGTGATCGAGCGTCCGTGGTAGCGAATCGTGACCCGGTAGCCGCACCGAAGCGAGCGGTGCGCGACGCCGAGCAGCCGGCTGGTGTAGGTCTGTCCGCACGCCGTGCGGTTGCCGTAGAGGCCCGGCCCGTACCAGGAGGCGATCGCCCTGCGGTAGACGTAGAGCAGCCGCGAAAGGCTCGGCAGCGTGTTCGAGCTCGCGTTGACCTCCCGCACGCGCGCGCGGTAGCGGCCGGTCCTGCTCGGGTACCACGCGAGGTAGAACTTGCCGTCGGCGCCGGTCAGGGCGCGGTCACGCTCGGTCCAGCCCCAGCTGAGCAGGATCTCGAGCAGCACGGTGCGACCGGAGCGCCCCGACGGCACGTATCCACGCACGAGGGCGCGGTTGCGCCGGAGGATGTGTCGCCGGCCGGGCAGCAGCTCGACGCGCTCGCGGCCGGCGATCGACACCCTCACCTCGCCTGTGTCCGGCGTTGCGCGCTGACCGGAAGGGGATCGTTCGGATCGTGAGTCGGCCTTGGTCCGGCGAGCGCCGTGCCGGACCTTGCGCCGCGTGCCCTGTGCGCGGGCGCGCGCCTCGCGGCGCAACTTCGCGCCGAGCCCGTGCAGGTCGCGCCGCATGGCGTCGGTGCGGGCGCGGATCGACTCGCCCAGGTCGGAGGGCTCGTCGCCCTCGTCCCGAGACCGAGAGCGACGCTCGCGCCCAGACGAGCTCTCGGGGTCTCGGTCGCGAGTGGATCGCCGGTCGCCACGGGTCTGCCCTCCGGCCCTCGAATCGGCGGGGGCCGGTCTCGAAGCGCGACGGCTTCGATGGGGGGCCGCGATCGCCGAGCCTGCGGCGCCGGACGAGCGTTGGCCGTCCGCATCCTCGCGCTCTTGCGCCATGGCCGTCGGCGCCGCCGGCCCCCAGAGCGCGAGCACAACGAGGGTCGCGAGCAGGAGCGTCGCGGTGAGCGCACGGCTTGGGCGGACATGGGCACTCGCGGTCAAGGGACTTCCTTTCTCGGCGTCGCCTACGGGGTTAGCTGACGGGCTCGCGTGGTGCACAGGCACCCCGCTAAGGCCGGATCACCGGCCGATTCGCCCCCGGACGCGAAGGACGCGCCCAATGGTTCCCCCGTCCCCCGGCGCGGGCGCCGGCGGCTCGGCATGCCGAAGTCGAGCTTGGCTGGTCCATCGTAACCCGCATGTCGGTCGGGAGTTGCGCGGGCCTGAGTCGTGCACGGACACTCGCGCGAGCGACGGGCTAGGGCGAGCGCTCGCCCGCCGCCACAGGTTCGGGCTCGGGCGGCAGCGCCACCCGCGGCGTTCGCGCGACCCCGGCCGCGACGATCAGCGGGTGGAGGCTCGGAAACCGCTCTGCGGGCGCGCTCGAGTCGCTCACAGTGGCGGCGTGGCGCTCGTAGCGGTCGAGCAGCGACAGCACCGAGCGGCACACGGGCGCCTGGGGAGCCTCCTCCCCCACCTCGCAGGCGAGGCGCGCGAGCCCAACGCCCGCCTCGCCCCCCTCGCCTCCCATGATCCGCCCGATCGCGTTCACGAGCGCGGCGTGCACGCGGTCGAGCAGGAGGTCTACCTCCGCGAGCTCGGCTCCCGGCGCCGGACCGGCGTCGAGCGGCTCCTCCCCCGCGAGCAGCCGCTCGAGCTGTCCACCGGCCACGCCGGCGACCTGGTCGGGCGACAGTCCGGCCTCGAGCGCACAGCGCAGCGCGAGCACCGCCGACTGGAGCGGGGTGCCGTACGGGAGGTCGCTCCCCCACAGGATCCGCCCCGGCGGCACGAGGCTGAACAGGGCGAGCAGGTCGAGCGCGCTCCACCAGGCGGTGTCGAAGAAGACGTTCGGATGGTCGTCGAGGCGGCGCCAGATCCAGGCGAGATCGCACACCCCGGCGTGAGCGAGGATCGGCCGGGCGTCGGGAAAGCGCTCCGCGAGCCCGAGCACGTGGCGGCCGAGCGCGGGAATCCCTCGCCCGGCGTGGATGACGATCGGCAGCCGTCGCTCGTGCGCGAGCGCAAAGATCGCCTCGACCGAGGGGTCGGCGAGCGAGAAGCCCTCGGCGCGAGGGTGGAGCTTTAGTCCGCGTGCTCCCGCCGCGAGGCAGCGCTCGGCCTCGGCGACCGGACGCTCGTGCGGATCGAGCCGGCAGACGGCGACGAGCTTCCCCTCCGAGGCCGCCGCCTCGGCGAGCACGCGGTCGTTGGCGGGTGAGTAGCCGGCGGGCTCCTGCATGGTGAAGACCACCCCGCGAGCGTCGACGAGATCGAGCGCCTCGGCGACCTCGTAGACCGAGCAGGCGAATCCGTCGGGGTCGCTCGCGCCGGTGTGGGTGTGCGCATCGAAGAGGCGCAGCCCGGGTAGGCTTTCGCGGAGAGCGTCGTACCACGGGCGAAGGGCCGAGTCGGCGTACACAGGCGTGCAAGCCTATTGCCCGCCCGACCGGATCCGACGACCCACCGGGGAAGGAGAGGAGCTTGAGCGACGACCGGTTGTCGGGCCTCGACGCCTCGTTCTTGCACATCGAGGACGCCTCGGCGCACATGCACGTGGCGAGCGTGCTCACCTTCGAGGGGGAGCCTCCCCCCTAC
>JACCUC010000152.1 GCA_013812065.1 Thermoleophilaceae bacterium
GCGCGGGGGTGGCGCTGGGTCTGCTCGGCTCCCTGCTCGCCGCCGTTCGCGATGAGCGCATCCCGTCCGAGCGCCGGACGGCCGAGCAGCAGGCCGCTGCGGTGCGGACCCTCTCGGTGTCGGGATCGCCGGGCGGTCCCGAGCCCTCCGCCGACGCAACCTACAATCGCGCCTCGTGATCGACCGTGAGCAGGTTCTCCACGTAGCCCGCCTGGCGCGCCTCGACCTCACCAAGGCCGAGGTCGAGCGGATGGCGAGCGAGCTGTCGGGGGTCCTCGACCATATCGAGCGGATCGCCGAGCTCGATCTCGACGACGTCGAACCGACCTCGCACGTGGTCACCATCGAGAACGTGCTGCGCGCCGACGACTCGCGCCCCAGCCTCGCCCGAGAGCGCGCGCTCGCGGGCGCGCCCGACGCCACCGACTCGGGCTTTCGGGTCCCGAGCCCCGCCGCCGCCGCCGCCGCGGACGGATCGTGAGCGAGCTCCTCGATCTGAGCACGGCGCAGGCCGCGCAGAGCGTGCGCGCCGGCGACCTCTCGCCGGCCGAGCTGCTCAGCGCCTACCGCGAGCAGGCCGAGGCCGACGAGCTCGGCGCCTTCTTGTGGCTGCCCGAGGAGCCGCTGGGAGTGATGGGCACCGCCGCCGACGCGCCGCTCGCCGGCGTGCCGCTCGCGGTCAAGGACATCTTCTGCGTCGAGGGCGTCCCGACCACCGCCGCCTCGCGCATCCTCGAGGGCTACCGGCCGCCCTACACCGCCACCGCGGTCGAGCGCCTCGCCGCCGCGGGAGCGCCCATGCTCGGCAAGACGAACATGGACGAGTTCGCCATGGGCTCCTCGAACGAGAACTCCGCCTACGAGCCCGTGCGCAACCCGTGGTCGCCGGACCGGGTGCCCGGGGGGTCGAGCGGGGGCTCGGCCGCTGCGGTCGCCGGTGGACTGGCGCCGTGGTCGATCGGCACCGACACCGGCGGCTCGATCCGCCAGCCGGCCTCCCTGTGCGGGTTGGTCGGGCTCAAGCCGACCTACGGCGCGGTCTCGCGCTACGGGATGATCGCTTTTGCCTCCTCCCTCGACCAGTGCGGCCCGATCACCCGCGACGTCACCGACGCGGCGCTGCTCCTCCGCCATCTCGTCGCCGGCGGGCGCGATCCGTGCGACTCGACGTCGGTCGACTTCCCGCAGGAGATCGAGCTGCCGAGCTCAGAAGACCTCGGCGGCCTGCGCGTGGGCGTCGTGCCCGAGCTCTCGGACGCGGCGACGATCGACGCGGGGGTGAAGACGGTGTTCGACGCGACCCTCGAGCGGATCGAGGAGCTCGGCGGCGGAGTCGAGCAGATCTCGCTGCCGCACTCAGAGCACGGCCTGTCCGCCTACTACGTGCTCGCACCCGCCGAGGCGAGCGCAAACCTCTCGCGCTACGACGGCGTCCGCTTCGGCCTGCGCTCGGGCGACGGCGACCTGCTCTCCCTCTACGAGCGCACCCGCGCGGACGGCTTCGGCGACGAGGTCAAGCGGCGGATCATGCTCGGGACCTACGCGCTCTCATCGGGTTACTACGAGGCCTACTACGGCCGTGCCCAGCGCGTGCGGACCAAGATCGCCGAGGACTTTCGCGCCGCCTTCGAACGCGTCGACCTCGTCGTCACCCCGACCTCGCCGAGCGTGGCCTTCCGCCTCGGCGAGCGCACCGCCGACCCGATGGCCATGTACATGTCCGACTACTGCACGGTGCCGATGTCGCTCGCCGGGCTGCCCGCCATCTCGATCCCCGCCGGGCTCTCCGAGGGACTGCCGGTCGGCTTCCAGATCACCGGCCCCGCCTTTTCGGAGAACCGGCTACTCGCCGCCGCGCACGCGCTCGAGCAGGCGATCGGATTCGACTCCTCGCCGGCCCGGGGCAAGGCGGGGGCGCCGGCACGATGACCACCGTCACCACCACTCCCACCGAGCGCGCCTACGAGCCCGTGATCGGGCTCGAGATCCACGTCCAGCTCCGCACTCAGACCAAGATGTTCTGCGGCTGCGCGCTCTCGTTCGGCGACGAGCCCAACACCCACACCTGCCCGGTCTGCCTCGGGCACCCGGGCACTCTGCCCGTGCCCAACGCCGAGGCGATCCACTTCGCTCTGATGATCGGCCTCGCGCTCGAGTGCGAGCTCGCCCCGCGCTCGATCTTCCACCGCAAGAACTACTTCTATCCCGACCTGCCCAAGGGCTACCAGATCTCCCAGTTCGACGTCCCGCTCTCGCGCAGCGGTCGCCTCGGCGACGTGCGCGTCCATCGCGTGCATCTCGAGGAGGACGCAGCCAAGCTCGTGCACGCCGGCGCTTCCGGACGCATCCACGGTGCCGAGGCATCGGTCGTCGACTTCAACCGCGGCGGCACCCCGCTGGTCGAGATCGTGACCGAGCCCGACCTGTCCTCGCCCGAGCAGGCCGGCGAGTGGCTGCGCCTACTGCGCGCGACCCTCAAGCGGCTCGGCGTCTCCGACGTGAACATGGACGAGGGATCCCTGCGCTGCGACGCCAACGTCTCGATCCGCCCGGCCGGCACCGCCACCCTGGGGACGAAGACCGAGCTCAAGAACATGAACTCCTTTCGCTTCCTCGAGCGTGGGATCGCCGCCGAGGTCACCCGCCAGGAGCAGATCCTGCGCGGGGGCGGCGAGGTGGAGCAGGAGACCCTCCACTTCGACCCCCAGACCGGGGCGCTGAGCTCGCTGCGCTCGAAGGAGGAGTCACACGACTACCGCTACTTCCCGGAGCCCGACCTCGTGCCGCTCGCGCCAACGCAGGCGATGCTCGACCGGGCGCGGGCCGCGCTGCCCGAGCTGCCCGCCGCGCGGGCGGAGCGGCTCGAGCGCGAACTGGGATTGCCGACCGACACCGCCCGGCTGCTCGCCTTTCGCTCGGAGCTCGGCGACTTCTACGAGTCGGCGCTCGGCGCCGACGGGGCGACCGACCCGGCCACGCTGGCGAGCTGGGTCACCGTCGAGCTCGTGGCCCGCCTCGGCGATGTCGACCCGGTCGAGTCGCCGGTTTCACCCGAGGCGCTCGCCGAGCTCGTGCGCCTGGTCTCCGCGCGCTCGGTGTCGGGCTCGGCGGCCAAGGAGGTGCTCGACGCGATGGCCGCGGGCGGCGGCCGCCCCGAGGCGATCGTGGCCGAGCGCGGCCTCGGTCTGGCCGGCGCCGGCGAGCTCGAGGCGATCGTCGATCGGGCGATCGAGGCCAACCCCGACGCCGTCGAGAAGGTCCGCGCCGGTACGGGCAAGGCCATGGGCGCGATCGTCGGGGCGATCATGCGCGAGACCAAGGGCCGCGCGGACGGGGGCGAGGTGCAGCGGATGGTCCGCGAGCGGCTCGGCCTCGGCTGACGACGTGGCGGGCCCGCACTCGTGAGGAGGGACAATCGCCGGCGGAGGCTGCGCGCGGGAATGACGCGGCCGTCGGTGCGCGGCCGGTCGATGGGTGCGATCTACGTCCGCCGGCGTCGGCGGGGGGCCGCGGTGGCCGCGGGCGCGGGGCTCGCGGGAGTCACGGGCGTACTGGGTCTCGTGGCCGCGATCGCGACGCTCTCTTCGGCTGAGCCGCCCGACGGCCGGACCGCCACGGAGCCGGCCGGCGACGCGGCGCCCGGCCGGCATGCGGCGAGGCCGGTACCGCCTTCAGACCCCTTGATGCCCCGCTCGATCCGCTCGACCGGGAGCCTTACCACCGTCTCCGGCGAGAGTCCGGCCACCGACGCGCCGGCGCAGCTGTTCTCGGTCGAGGTCGAGCGAGGCGTCGCCGTCGACGGCGGCGCCTTTGCCGCGGCGGTCGAGCGCACCCTGCTCGACCGGCGAAGCTGGGCGGCAAGCCGCGGCTTCGAGCTGCGGCGGGTCGGTGACTCCTCCGAGCCGGTCAGCTTCCGCGTGACCCTGGCCAGCCCCGAGACCACCGACGAGCTCTGCGCGCCTTTGCAGACGCAGGGCACCTACTCCTGCCACCAGGACGGCCGCGCGGTGCTCAACGCCGAGCGCTGGGCGCGTGGTGCCTCGGCCTACGGCCGCGACCTCACGGGCTATCGCCACTACATGGTCAACCACGAGGTCGGGCACGCGCTGGGGCAGTCGCACGTCCCGTGCCTTGGCGCGGGTGTTCCCGCGCCGGTGATGATGCAGCAGACCAAGGGCGTCGAGTCGTGCCGGCCCAACCCGTGGCCGCTCGAGGACGGGGCGGACGGGTAGCTCGCCTGCTCGTCAGACTCGGACCAGCGAAGTATCGGGGCCACGAGGTCCGACTCTCCAAGCGACTCGAAGCAATGCGCGCCGCCGCAGGCGCGGATGGCCGTGTCGACGACGAGCATCAGTGGTCGTCGCGGGAGCGGCGGACGATCCGTACCCAGTCCGGCTGGCTGGAGCCCTCGGAGAACGTTCGCCGGGCGGCGGGGATCTCGACCTCGCCTCGGGCCTGGATCCAGCGTCGTCAGCGTTAGAATGCGCCGAAAGTCGCGTCGACGAGGAGGCTGCAATGTCAAGGCTCATCCGTATGGACCACACCGGGCACTCGACGCTCGCCGAGTGGACCGGGAAGGGCGACGCCGGCTTCGACGCCGCTTTCGAGGCTTTCCGCCGCGAGCTAGACGCGGGCTACATCGGCGTCGTGCCCGAGGGCGAGGGCTACGCCACGCAGGTCACCGAGCTGCCCGCCGAGGCCGGCCTCGTGATCATGCGCCGCCCGATCGCCGGCGGGTAGGCAGGAGGGTGGCGACCGCCGCCGAGCCGAGCCTTCCCGAGCTCGGCGCCGTCCCCTGGCGCGAGCGCGCCAGCCCGAGCTCACTCGCGGCGTTCGGGCGCCTGTGGACGGTCTGGACCGCCCTCTCGGTCGTGGCGTTCCTGGTTCCCGCGACGGTCCTCTTCGCTCTCGAGCCGCTTACCTTCCCGGTAGGGCTCGGATGCCTCGCCTACGCCTGGGTCATTTCCGAGCTCTACGCGAACCGGGGCGTCGGCGTCGTGCGGCCGAAGGGTCCGCGCCACCGCTCAGCCGAGCCCGTGGCCCAGGGCCTGCTCGGCGACCTGCTCGGTCACGACGCGCGCGAGCTCCAGCGCCTGACCGGCCTCGCGCTCGAACCCGGCCGGCTGGGGGTATGGCTCGTGGGCGAGGCGGGTGCTCTGCTCCTGCCGCCCGGCGGTCGCCGCGTCCACTGCTTCTGCGTGGGCACCCGCGAGCGGGAGCTGCCGCCGTCCGACCGCATCGCCCACCTGCTCCTGGCCCTGCGGACCGACGAGGCGGGCTTCGCGACGGTCGC
>JACCUC010000159.1 GCA_013812065.1 Thermoleophilaceae bacterium
GAAGGCGACGACGTCGGCCTCGGCCTGCGCGTACTCGCGCCGGTTGTCGAGCTCGACGGGCACGACGCTGCGCTGCTTGGCCGGAAGCTGCGCCAGCACCTCGTGCTTGCGTCGGCGGACGAAGCACGTGGCCCTCAGCTGCCGGTGGAGGCGGTCGAGCTCCACTCCGCGCGCGTAGGTCGTGATGAAACGGCCGTATCCCCCGAGCTCGCGCAGGCGACCGAGCAGGTCGAGCTGGGGCAGGAGCTCCATCGGCCGGTTGAGCAGCGGCGTGCCGGTCAGCGCGAGGACCAGGCCGTCCGGGCCGATCGAGCCCGCGAGGCGCCGCGCCGCCTGTGTTCGCTTCGCCTTCGGGTTCTTGCAGTAATGCGACTCGTCGAGCACGAGCACCCGGGCGTCGAGCTCGCCCAGCGCCTCCTCCTGGGGGGCGAGCTGCTCGTAGTTGATGATCGTGAGGTCGGCCCCCGTGATCACCGCGCCCTGGCTGCGCCGGCCGACGACCTGGATCGATCGACCCGGCAGCCAGCGCTCGGCCTCGCGCTGCCAGTTGAGCTTGAGCGAGGCGGGACACACCACCAGCGCCGGGTAGGCGCCGGCCGCCGCCACCGCGGCGAGCGCCTGGACCGTCTTGCCGAGGCCCTGCTCGTCGGCCAGGAAGGTGCGCCGCGTGCGCAGCGCGTACTCGACCCCGGCCCGCTGGAAGGGCCGCAGCGTCCCGCCGAGGCCGGCGACCGAGAAGGAGGTGTCGTGGGCCTGAGACAGGGCGACCATCTCGTCGGCGCGCCGGCGGGCCTCGTCCAGCTCGGCGATGCGCTCGGCCACGCCGTCGGCCACCGCGAGGCCGTCGGCGCGGTCGAGCAGGCAGCGGAGGGCCGGCGCTGCATCGGGCACGGCGGGGATCAGCAGCTCGTAGCCGTCGTAGAGGACGTCCGCCACCGAGTCGAGCTCCGCACCGGCGCGCTGGTCCGCGCAGTCGGCGCACACGGTCACGACCTCTCCGTCGGGGCCCTCTCCGAGCCGGATCTCGCAGGGTCGTGGCGCACTCGACTGGTCGCCGGACGGGCCGAGCCGCCGGCCCGGCGAAGCGACGAGGGCCTCGAGGACCTCGCCGACGATGTCCTCGGTGTGGATCTCCGCCCACCCGTCGAGGAGGTCGAGAAGCCCGGCGGCCGCATCACGGCCGGCGGGGACCAACCAGCGCCCGAGCCGTTCATCGCGGGCGTAGCCGGGTAGGCGCGCCAGCGCCCGCAGGAGCGCCGGCGGCACGGGGTCGACGGTCACCGCGAACCCCGGCCGGTCGACCGATGCGAGGGTCACGGTCCCGACCGTGCCGGCGGGCAGCTCGTCTAGCTCCTCGAGAGCGTCGGCGGCGGCGTCATCGACCTGGAGGGCGGGGTGAGCGCCGAGCAGGTCGAGCAGCGGGTCGACGGCCGCGGGCAGCGCCGGGACCGACCACTTTCCGGAGCCCGAAAGTCGGTGGGCGCCGGGAAGCTCGCCGATCGGCACCGACTCCGCGGCATGCCCTCTGAGACCGATCAGGAAGTGCGAGCCGGCGGTGGGCTCCAGCTTGACGGAGCCCCAGACCGGCGAGCGGTGGCGGCGGGCGCGGGAGCGTCGACCCATCGGACCGACCAAGCTACGGTGGCCGCCGGACGGACCGCCTAACGAGCTGGCGCCTGCACTTCAGCATCACTGCTGCTAGTGTTCCAGCATGAGCGTCGCAATCACGGTTCGCGAAGTGCCTGACGAGGTCCGCGACGTGCTGGCCGCCCGGGCCGCCCGGGCCGGCAAGTCCCTGCAGGAGTACCTCCGCGGCATGCTCGTCGAGACCGCCGCACGTCCTTCGGTCGACGATGTCATCGCACGAGCCAGGGCCCGCGTCGACGCGACCGGGGCCCGGGCCGACGCGGACTCGATCCTCGCTGCGCGGGACGTCGACCGCCGGTGAGCCCACGCGTCGTCTGCGACGCGTCAGCACTGGTCGCCCTACTGCTCGACGGCGGCTCGACCGGACGATGGGCGACCGCGGCACTCACCGCAGCGCAGCCGATCGCCCCGAGCCTGGTCGGATTCGAGGCCGCCAACATCATCCGCCGCCATGACCTGGCCGGCCTCGTCGGCGCGGATCAGGCCGCCCAGGCGCATGCCGACCTGCTCGACCTCGCAATCGAGCACTGGCCCTATGAGGTCCTCGCTCCGCGGGCCTGGGAGCTGCGCCACAACCTGCCCATCTACGACGCCGCCTACGTCGCCCTCGCCGAGCTCACCGACGTGACCCTCGTCACCCTCGATCGACGGATCGCGAGCGCACCTGGCCCGCGCTGCGCGATTGCGACACCCTGACCCCCACGCTCTTCGCGCTCTCGGCGAGCCGCGGCACGCCATCGCAGCCAACGTGTGGATCAGCCGGCCCTCAGCCCGCGACCACCACGCGCGCGCCGACGGCTTCATAGGTCGTCCTGGCGCGTCCATCCCGCGTGGCGAGCTCCACGTCGTGCTCCAAGGCGGCGAGCGCCACCAGCGCGTCGTAGACCGCGCCACCGACGATCCCGAGCCGGCCGAGCACCTCTGGCAGCCGACCGGCCGTCTGCGGGCCGAGGAGCAGCGGCTCGCGGAAGCGCGCGGCGAGAAGCCGGGCCGCGTCGGCGGGCGTCAACCGCAGGTCGCCGGGCAGGCGCGTGAGGACAGAATACGTCTCCGCGAGCGCGTGGCCGCTGAGCGCTACCTCCCGGCCGGCCCACCAGCGAACGACGGCCTGGTGCGCTCGGTGGGTCCGGACCAGCAGGGGGATCGCGACGCTCGTGTCCAGCCCGAGGGCCGTCACCGTCGACCGGAGTCGAGCAGCCCGAAGACCACGTCGTCGTCGACCGTCGTCTCACCCGTGGCGACCAGCACGCCCGACTCTTCGACCAGCCGAGCGGTGCGCCCCGTCGGGATCAACTGCAGCCCGGAGCCGTAACGGGAGATGTCCACTTTCGATCCCGCGGTGAGTCCGAGCGCGTCCCGCAGGGCCTTGGGAACGACGATCCGTCCAACCGAATCGATGGACGTCTCCATTGACATCATGCTACCACTCATTTACCAGTGGGGCGGGATTCTTGGCAGCGAGGCATGACGACCGCCGCTCAAGCGGTAGAGCACCGCCAGTGGTCCGTCCCCTCCTCAACACGTTCCTCTACTTCCCCTCCAGGGTCATCGCCCGCCAACCCGCGGACGCCGGTTTCAGCGCCCACGACCTCCACATCGAGACCGACGACGGAGAGCGCCTCCACGGGTGGTGGATCGTCTCGAGCGCGCCCTCGCGCGGTCATGTGCTGCTCTGCCACGGCAACGGCGGAAACGTCGGCGACCGCGTCGATCACGCGAGGCTTCTGTCGACCGCGGGCTACGACGTGCTGCTCTTCGACTACCGGGGCTACGGCCAGAGCAGCGGCCGGCCGAGCGAGGACGGCACCTACCGCGACGCTCGCGCCGCGCGGAGGGCCCTGCTGCGCCAGGACGGGGTGGACGAGTCGCGGATCGTCTACCTGGGTGAGTCGCTGGGCGCCGCGGTCGCGCTGGCGCTCGCGCTCGAGGCCCCTCCCCGAGGGCTCGTCCTCCAGTCCGCCTTCACGAGCGTGAGGGACATGGCCCGCCTGCACTACCCGTTCCTCCCGGGCGCCCTGGTCCCCGATGCATACCCGAGCCTGCGGCGCATCGAGACGCTGCGATCCCCGCTTCTCGTCCTGCACGGCGAGCGCGACGACATCGTGCCGTGCTCGCATGGCCGGGCCCTGCTCGACGCCGCGCCGGACCCCAAGCAGATCCGGATCTTCCCGGGGCTCGGCCACAATGACCTCGTCCCGCTCGCGGGAGCCGCCTGGTCCGAGGCGATCGCCTCGTGGTGGGACGGGCTCGAAAGCGCTGAGCAGCGATAGCTCTAGGTTTTTCGAGACCTCGCAAACCACGCCCGTGCCTGTCGAACCCTTCGCCACCCTAGCCTCCGCGCCTGAGTCGCACCTCGACGAGCTCGCGCTCGCCATGGCCGGGGAGCTCAGGGAGGTCGACGCAGACGGTGCGCGTGCGAAGCTCGATGATCTCGCGGCCGAGCTGGGTCCCGCCGCCGGCGGTGGCCCGGAGGCGGAGGCGGAAGCGCTTCGAGAGCTGCTCGCCCATCGCCACGGATTCTCGGGCGACCGCGAGGAGTACGACCGTCCGGACAACTCCATGCTCGACCTCGTGCTCGAGCGCCGCAAGGGGCTGCCGATCCTGCTCTCGACCGTCTACGCCGAGGTGGCGCGCCGCGCGGGGATCGCGGTCGCGGGGGTCGGGCTGCCCGGCCACTTCGTCGTGGCCCACTTCGGGCAAACTCCTCCGCTGCTGTTCGATCCCTTCGGCGACGGCACCCGCTTTGAGCTGAGCAGACCCCTGCCGCTGCGCGCCTCCGGCCCGCACGAGACGGTGGTGCGGATGCTCAACAACCTGGTCGGCTCCTATCGCCGCCGCGCCGACCTGGGTCGAGCCATCCGCGCTGCCGAGCTTCGCCTCGAGCTTCCGGTGGGCGAGGATGCTCGGACGACGTTCGAGGCGGAGTTGCGGTCACTGCGGGCTCGCCTCAACTGAGGCGCACCAGCCCGTCCGCCGCAATGAAGCAGCGGAACGGTGCACTGCACCGTTCCGCTGCATGGAACGGGCGGCGCCGGGGCCACGAGGTGAGTGCGCGCCGGGATGTTCAGCATGCTAATGTATGAGCATGCCGTTGGAGCACCGGCTTCAGATCCTCCTCGACGACGAGCGTCACCGGCGGATCACCGCGGCAGCGCGCGAGCGGGGCGTCTCCGTGGCCACCGTGGTCCGCGAGGCGATCGATCGCGGCATCGCCGATCCCGCTGGTCGGCGCCGGTCCGCGGGGCACCGTGTGCTGGACGCTCCTGACATGCCGGTTCCCGAGCCGCGGGAGCTGAAGGACGAGCTCGATGCTCTGCGCGCTCGCCGCGCATGATCGTCCTCGACACGACGGTTCTGGTCTACGCTAAGGGAGCCGATCACCGGCTGAGGGCGCCCTGCCGCGATCTGATCGCGGCGGTCGCAGACGGCCGCATCGAGGCGACTACGTCCCCGGAGGTCATTCAGGAGTTTGTCCACCTTCGCGCTCGCCGCCGTGATCGCCGCGATGCCGCGACCCTCGGGCGGGCCTACGCCGAGCTTCTCTCGCCGCTGCTGAACATCACTCGCGAGGATCTCGGGCGGGGCCTGTCGCTATTCGAGCAGATCGACCGCCTGGGAGCCTTCGACGCCGTGCTTGCTGCGAGCGCGGCGACAGCCGACACAACCGCGCTGGTTTCGGCGGACGCGGCGTTCGCCGACGTCCCCGATCTTCCGTACGTCGTTCCCGACGCCACCGGCGTCGCCGGCCTTATCAAGGGGTAGGCAACTGTCGGGTTCACCGCCGAGCCGTAACGGGGTGGCGGCAGCCGCTCCGGCGAGGACGAACCCCGCGAGCGCTTCTTGCATGGTCGGCTGTAGTGCGATACGCGCTACGCTCGGGGGCCAATGGCTCCAGCTCCTCATCCGCTCTCGTTGCGGGTCGGCTCGGACGGCCTGCAGGCACTCGACGAGATCGCCCGGCGTCGGGGGATCAGCCGTGCCGAGGCGGCCCGTCGCGCGATCACCGAGACGGCCCAACGCGAGCGCAGGCGGGCGGGTCTCGCCGCCGAGGCGCACCGGTTGATGCACGACCGTGCCTACGTGCGCGAGGCGGGGGAAGTCGCGGCGCTGATGGAGGAACTGCGTGGTCCGGGGTGATGTCCACTCGATCAGCCTCCCGCGGCGCCGCGGGCGAGTCCAGCACGGCCGCCGCTACGCGGTGATCGTCCAAGCCGATGATCTCCTCGCCCTCTCCACCGTCGTCATCTGCCCGACCTCGATCTCCGCGCCCGCAGCGAGCTTTCATCCCGAGATCGCGGTGTGAGATGAACCGGCGCGCGTGCTCTGCGAGATGGTCGGCGCAGTCGACGCTCGCGCCGTGGGCGATCAGGTCAGCCACCTCTCCCTCAACGAGATCAGAGCGGTGGACGAAGCTCTGGTCCTCGTGCTGGGCTTGAGCTAACGCAAGCGCCTCACTCCGAGAACGCTCCTGGGGTGCAACGGCCTCCTCTGCCGGCAGCAAGGCATGACGACCGCCGCTCAAGCGGTAGAGCACCGCCAGTGGTCCGTAACCGTCTGATACCGCGGCAGACCAACCGGCGATCGAGCGCCGCCCCGCGGGTGACGAGGGCAGGCCGACGATGAGCGCGTCGCCGACGCCGACCTCGACCGCGGTCACAAGCCACTGGGAGAGATCCAGTTGGGGAGCATGACGTCGTTGACGCGGCGAGCCCCGGGACCTCGGTCTTCTTCGCCTCGCCCGCGAGGATGCTCCGGGCCTCCTCCCGGTTGATGGGGAAGCTGCGGTAAGGGCCGACCTCAATTTGGCGGAACGAGAAGAGCTTGGCGAGCCCGTTCGTGAACAGGATCAGTCCAAAGAAGATGTCGCAGCGCGGCGAGCCTTTGCCCAGCAGCCTCGCGTCGAGTGCATCCGACGCCATGCCGATCGGAGTGCTCACCCGAGGTCCCCATCTCCGACCACGACGGGGCCCGCGGCCACCGCGGCGATGAGGTCGCCGTAGCCGTCGGGGTCGAACGGGACCCAGCGGTTGACGTACTCGAGCTCCATCGGCTCGCACAACCTCGGATCGGT
>JACCUC010000162.1 GCA_013812065.1 Thermoleophilaceae bacterium
ATGCGCGCGAGCGACGCCGCTCCCGTGCCCCCCGAAACCGCGGCGCCGGAGGTCGCCGCTACCGCCGTCTGAGATAATCCGCTCACCGGACCGCTGCCGAAGTTCCACGACGATCCGGACAACCTCAGCTCGAAGTCGGCGATCTACTGATCTCGCGTATGGCCGAGCCCATCGCGCGGGCTTGCGTGTTGCCGGACCTGCCCTATCCGACCATCACAGCCGTTGATGTGAGCGTCCTTCGCATTCGAGCCGACGCTGGAATCAATCGGCGGTGGGTGATGCATGCCTTAAATAGCGCTCTGGTTAGAGGTCAAGCAGAGCGGGAAGCGTCGGGGACAACTCGGAAGCGGATCACGCGCAAGAAGCTCGGTCGTGTGATGGTGCCCATGCCACCGATCGGTGAGCAGGACCAAATTGTCGGCACCTTGAGCGAGATCGGGCGCCAGCTCGATCATGCGGAGGAGGCCCTCACGAGAGCCAGTAACGGCATGCGGGCGTTGTCTCGAGCGTTCTACCGTGACCTTGGCTTCGGGCTGCAAGACCTGCCCGAGGGATGGCAGCGGAAGCAGCTTTCCGAGATAGCTGAGTGCAAGCTTGGAAAAATGCTCGATGCGCAGAAGAACGAAGGCACGGCGCGCCCTTACCTCCGCAATATGAGCGTGCAGTGGGGCCACTTCGATCTTGGCGACGTTAAGGAGATGAGAATCAAGGACAGCGAGGCTGAGCGCTTTGAGGTTCGGCGGGGAGATCTCATGATGTGTGAGGGGGGTGAGCCGGGGAGGTGCGCCATTTGGGATCGAGACGAAGTGATGTTCTTCCAGAAGGCTCTTCACCGCATTCGACCCACGGAAGCGGTCTCGGCGACGTACCTGCAGCGGTATTTCGCCTTCGCCGCCCAGGCGGGAGCTCTTGAGCGTCACCTCACCGGCACGACCATCAAGCATCTCCCTGGCAACAAACTCGCAGCGATCGATATTCCGGTCCCGCCTTTGGCTGAACAGCGCGAGATAGTGCGGCGCGCCTCCGACCTTGATGAGCAGTTGGCTCCCGTAGCCGAGGGGGTCGCGGTAGCAGGTCGGCAGCGTGGGCACCTCTTGAGAGCGGCTCTCAACGCAGCGGCTCTGGGGCGCTTGCGGGCTGGTATCCCGCCGAACAGTGCATCCGAGAACTCGGCAGCGGTCGCGTAGGAGCGGGTCGGCATTGAGACAGCCAATGAACGATCATGCCCAGCAGCTGGTGCAGAAGCTCTGGAACTTCTGCAACCTCCTCCGCGACGACGGCCTGTCCTACGGCGACTACGTCGAGCAGCTCACCTACCTGCTCTTCCTCAAGATGGCGCACGAGCGAACGCAGCCGCCGTTCAACCAGCCGTCACGCATCCCCGGCGGGTTCGACTGGCAGTCGCTGCTCGACCGCGACGGCCCCGACCTCGAGACGCACTACACCGTCCTGCTCAACGCCCTGGGCCGCGAGTCGGGAACGCTCGGTCTCATCTTCCGCAAGGCGCAGAACCGGATCCAGGATCCGGCCAAGCTGCGCCGCCTGATCGTCGACCTGATCGAGCCCGAGACCTGGACCGGGATCGACGCCGACGTAAAGGGCGACGCGTACGAGGGCCTGCTCGAGAAGAACGCCGCCGACACGAAGTCCGGAGCCGGCCAGTACTTCACGCCCCGTGCCTTGATCAAGGCCATGGTCGACGTGATGCAGCCGCGGCCGGGGGAGCGGGTCGCCGACCCCTGCTGCGGGACCGGAGGCTTCCTTCTGGCCGCACACGACTACATCGCCGACAGCCACGAGCTCGACCGCGACCAGAAGCGTTTTCTCCGCGACCAGGCCCTCTCGGGAACCGAGATAGTGGACAACACCGCGCGACTGTGCGCCATGAACCTGTTCCTCCACAACATCGGCTCGCCCGAGCCCGATGCCGAGCCGCCGATCAAGGTCCAGGACGCGCTGATCGCCGAGCCGACCGAGCGCGTCGACATGGTCTTGACGAATCCGCCGTTCGGCCGCAAGTCCTCGGTGACGATGATCGGCGAGGACGGACGGACGCAGAGCAGCGACATCGCCATCCAGCGTCAGGACTTCTGGGCGACGACGTCGAACAAGCAGCTCAACTTCGTCCAGCACATCCGCTCCACGCTCAAGATCGGCGGTACCGCCGCCGTCGTCGTTCCGGACAACGTGCTCTTCGAGGGCGGCGCGGGTGAGACCATCCGGCGCCGGCTGCTCCAGGAGTGCGACGTCCACACCATGCTCCGGCTGCCCACCGGGATCTTCTACGCGCAGGGCGTCAAGGCCAACGTCCTCTTCTTCGAGCGCAAGGCGGCGTCGACTTCGGCGGCGACCAGGGAGCTCTGGGTCTACGACTTCCGCACCAACCAGCACTTCACGCTCAAGACCCGGGCGCTCAAGCGCTCTGACCTGGACGACTTCGTCGAGGCCTACAAGCCGGGCAAGGCCGACAAGCGTTCAGAGTGCGAGCGGTTCAAGCGCTGGAGCTACGAAGACCTGGAGGCGAGGCCGGGGCTCAACCTCGACATCTGGGCCAACGTTCAGGATGAGTCGCTCGAGGATGCGGCGAACCTGCCTGCACCCGAGGTCATCGCCGAGGAGATCGTCGAGAGCCTCACAGCCGCGCTGGAGCAGTTCTCGACAGTGGCTGCCGACCTCGCTCGCGACGGGAGTGAGGCGCGACCAAGCGAGGTAGACGCGATCACGGAGCTGCTACCGGACGAGGACCGGCGAATCTAGCTCTTGGCCGATCGCTCGGGGTCCGAGCCGACGCGAGAAGTCTTCATCGACTTGGAGCGCGGATACGGATTCGATACCGCCGCAGCGAGCCACCGCCGCCGTTTCGGTACGCGATCACGCTCGAGGTTCTCGTGGAGACCCGATGGACGACCGTTGGCCTGTGGGACAACGCTGACGCGGTCGATGAGCATCATGAGCACGGATACACTTGGACTCAGGGCAAGCAGCGACCCGCGATACTGCCGTTCGCGTCGGTCAACGCAGCAATGGTGGCCGCGATCGAGAGGGCTGCCACCGAGTGGCCGACGATAGTGAGACGATGGAGGGGAGAAGAATGACCCCCCGCAGTTCCAAGATCGATCCAGCGACCCAGAGGGTCCTTGCCGGGATCGAGGACCCGGCTCTAGCTGCTCGCTATCCGGATCGAACGCACTTCATTTCGTCGGGCCATCCGGATCAGGGCGAGATGGCCACGCGCGCGTTGTTCGCCGGCGACCCGGTCGTACTTGTGTTCCCGGATGGACACGAGCTGCTCGTCACCCCCGAACGCGCGCGCGGTTTCGCTGGATTGCTCCTACTGGCCGCTGCGTTCGTGCACCGGCTCCGTCGGACCAAGACGGACACGGATGCTGTGCAGTTTCCGCTCGCCCGTATCGAGGCTAGGGACTCCGCTGGCCAGCCCATCGCGGCGTGAAGGGCAGTCCGCTCCGCGAAGCTGTTCGTAGACGACTCGCGACCAGATCGAGCAGCTCCTCCGGCTCGTCACCCAAGGCGAGGTGGCCCTCGGAAGCGCTCGACCGCTTTCGAGCGGGTTTCTCGAAACCGCTGATCCGCAGACTGCGGGCGCACTACCGATAGGCGCATGAGCGATTCGCTGCAACTGACGATCGTCTACGAGCAGGGCGATGACGACTGGGTCATCGCGTCGATTCCGGAGGTGCCCGGGGCTATGAGCCAGGGGCGCACTCGCGAGGAAGCCCGGGCCAACGTGATCGACGCCTTGCAGCTCATGCTGAGTCCGGAGCCCGGCAATGACGAGCCGAAGTCCGCAGACCGCGAGCCGCTCACTCTGACCATTGGCGGATGAAGCGCCGTGACCTCGAGCGGCATCTGCGTGAGCACGGCTGCACGAGATCGACGAGGGGTGCCCGGACCCTCTATTACCGTAGTACCGATGACCGCCGAGGAGATGATCGCCAAGGCCGCAGGCATCCTGGCCAGGGAGGCGGGGCCGAACGCCAGGGTCATCCTGTTTGGGTCGCACGCTCGCGGAGACGCTCGGGCGGGCAGCGATCTCGACTTCTTGGTGATTCAGCCGGAGGTTGAAGGTCGTCATCGGGAGATGGTGCGGCTGCGTCGATCGCTGCGTGGCATCGAGGCGCCGATCGACGTGCTGGTCTACAGCGAGGAGGAGGCGAGAGCATGGGGACACATGCCCGGCACCGCGATCCACGACGCGCTGGAGGAGGGCAAGGTCCTCGCTGGTGCCTGAGCCGAGGGACGTTTCTGCCGGTCTCTTGGAGAGCGCCCGGGAGGACGCAGCCGCGGCGCGTCTGATTGCCGACGCGGAAGTACCTGATCGCATCGTCGGCTTCCATGCTCAGCAGGCGGTCGAGATGTTCTTGAAGGCGGTCCTCGCAAGGCGAGGTGTCGGCTACGAGCGGACCCACGACATCGAGCGCCTCACTTCGCTCGTCTCGGATCGTGGGCTCGAGCCGCCGGCGGACGTCGACGAGCTTGCACAGCTCACGCCGTGGGCCGTCGAACGCCGTTACGGCGATCCCTTCGACCCCGAGCCGCTGGACCGGCAGTGGGCCGTGGACCTCGTCGGGCGCACCGAAGATTGGGCGGCCCGAGCGTTTGCTCCGTCCGACGGCTGACGCCTGCTCGTCCTGAGCTACGCGTTCCCGATCGAAACCATGTCCCGAAACGTGTCCCCAACTCGGCAAATTTGACACGGAACCGCCCGACCGAATTCCGCTCAACTATGCGGTTTACGACCCAATCCGACGGGCTAAGCGGCCACTCATAACCCGTCGGTCGCAGGTTCGAATCCGGCCCGGCCCATACGGTTGTCGGCGGTGACGGGGCCGGCGTTGCCTCGGCGAGCGCGTCGGGGTCTGCGGGCTCGGGCGCCTGCCCCGAGGCGTCCGCGGGTGGCCGCTCGCGCGTAAGCACGGCGTAGGAGTGGCCTAACGCGAAAAAGGAGGCGCGGGCGTGACGCCCAAGGCGCAGGCCAGCGAGAGCGGCGGCGCAGGTTCGGCAAGTGCGTGCGGGCATGGTCGTCACCCGGGTGACGGGTGGTCGCGGTGAGCACCGCATCGCCCGATCGACCCGCCCGGCCTGCCGACGCGACGTGGCTGTTCGGCCTCTTCGCGCTGCTGTTCGCCCTCTCGCTGATCCTTCACCAGCTCTGGTGGGGCGGCTTCGAGGTCCTGTCTCCGCGCTTCCTCGTGATCCTGGCCGCGCTGTGGACAGTCCAGCGTCCCACGTCGGTCGCGCGCTTCCTGGCGATGGTCGTCGCGGAGGTTTTCTCCGTGGCGCTCGACATGCCGGACGTGGGCAGCCACACCCTGCTCGTGCTGGTGAGCGGGGCCTGCGTGCTCAGCTACGTGGGCTGGACGACCCTCCTGACACGACGGCTGCCGGACGCCGGCATGCTGTTCGAGCGCATCGCCCCCTTCCTCCGTGTCCAGCTGCTGGTCGTGTACGCGGCCGCGGCCATCGCCAAGATGAACACCGGCTTCTTCGACGGCGAGGTCAGCTGCGCGGTCGCGCTGTCCGGCCAGGTCGCGTGGTTTGACCCGTCGCTTCTGGATGGATCGTGGCGAATCGCGCCCTCCATCTGGGGCACCGTGGCGATCGAGGTCGCGCTCCCCGTCCTCCTCGCGGTCCCGCGCACCCGGCTGCTCGGTCTCGTGGTGGGCGGCGGGTTCCACACCGTCCTCGCCCTCGTGGGCAACGTTCCGTTCTCCGCCCTCGCCGTCGCGCTCTACGTCGCATACCTGCCCGACGACACGCCGAGCCGACTCCGCAGCCTCGCCGCCGGCCGCCCGGCGCTCGGCCGCTGGGCGCGTCGCGCGCGGCGCTTGAGCGGCTCCCGGGCTGCCCTTCCCGTGGCGGTGGGCTGCTGGCTCGCGGCGGCGGTCATCTTCTCCTTCGAGCCCGTTGCCGGTCGCGCCCTGATCTCGAACGGAACGCGGCTGGTCCTGGTACTGGTTGTGCTGGCCACGGGAACCGTGCTCGCCCTCGCCCTGACGCGCGGCGGCCCGCGGGTCTACGCGGCCAGATCGCTGCGTCTCGGGCACCCGGTGTTCGCCGTGGGGATCCTCCTGCTGGTGGCGAACAGCCTCAGCCCCTATCTCGGACTCAAGACCGAGAGCTCGTTCACGATGTTCAGCAACCTCCAGACCGAGGACGGCTATTGGAACCATGCCTTCATCCCGGAAGCGGTCAGGGTGTTCCCGTACCAGGATCAGCTCGTCCGGGTCACCGACTCGGACGACCGAGCGCTCGAGGAGCGCAGTTTGGACGGCACCCGGCTCGTACGCTTCGAGCTCGAGCGCTACCTGCGATCACATCCCGGCACGACCGCCACCTACGCCACGGCAGCCGCCGGCGAGGCGACCCAGACGGCAGTGCCCAACTCCGCGGCAACGCCGGCGACGGCGATCCTCGACAGGCTCGTGAAGTTCCGGGCTGTCCGTCCACCGGAACGCGCCGGCTGCTGACGCGCGACTCCTCCGACTCGACGAACCGAAGTCGCGTCTCGAGCTAGGGGTCGTCCCCGGCCTCATCGTCGTCGTGACGCCGCTGCCTACGCCGAACCACCTGAGCGGCTCCGGCGACCGCAAGGACCAGCGCAACCGCGATCGCCAGCCCGACCCACTGGCCGCTCTGGAGCGCCCCCGCGCCGAGCGCTCCGACCAGTGTCCCGTACACCCCCCACACCACCGCTCCGATGCTCGCGAACACCGCGTACCGAGCCAGGGGGAAGCCGAGGCTGCCGGCGGTCAGGCTGACCGCGGTCTGGCCGCCGGGGATGAAGCGGCCGACGGCCACGAGAGGTCCGCCGCGACGAACGAGGGTGCGCTGGGCCCAGCCGACCGACCGCCGTCCCCGCTCGCCGCGCGCGAACCGCTCGAGCGCGCGCTCCCCCAGCAGCCTCCCGATCGCGTACCCGAGCACGTCGCCGAGCAGCGACCCGAACGCGCCCGCGACCATGACGAGCGGGACCTGGAGGGCGCCGGCCCCGGCGGCCGCTCCCGCCGTGAAGATCATGGTCTCGCTCGGCAGCACCGGGAAGACGGCGGAGCCGGCGATCGAGCCGGTGATGATCACGTAGGCCAACGCGGAGCCCGATCTGACGGCCTTGAAGGGGTCGAGCATGGTGCGCCCATCGTTCCCGGTCGATGACCTGGACTTGCATCTCGCCGGGCCCGGGCGCCCGCTTCCGCGACATGAGGGGCAGGACTCGCCCGGCGAACGAGCGCTTGCAGCGTGGCGGCCCACGTCCGCGCCTCCCTAACCTTTGGAGAGGTCGAGGGGCCGGCGGGCGCCCGCCCCACCTCGACACCCCGCGACCCTGATGAGCTTCTTCTCCCACCGCTTCGGCATAGGTCATCGCGACATCGCGATCGACCTCGGC
The DNA here is from genome assembly GCA_013812065.1 of Thermoleophilaceae bacterium. Lineage (GTDB taxonomy): Bacteria > Actinomycetota > Thermoleophilia > Solirubrobacterales > Thermoleophilaceae > JACCUC01. The sequence continues at coordinate 7,406 of JACCUC010000162.1, forward strand.
ACCGCCAACACGCTCGTCTACGAGCGCGGCCGGGGGGTGGTGCTGTCGGAGCCGTCGGTCGTAGCCATGAACGAGCAGACCGGGGCCGTCCACGCCGTCGGCCTCGAGGCCAAGCGCATGCTCGGCCGGACCCCTGCGAGCATTTCGGCAACACGGCCGCTGCGCCATGGGGTGATTGCGGACTTCGACGTCACCGAGCGGATGCTGCGGCACTTCATCGGCACCGTCCATCCCAACCGCTTCTCCCGGCCCACGGTCGTGATGTGCGTGCCGCTGGGAATCACCGACGTCGAGAAGCGCGCGGTCGACGAGGCGTGCATGGAGGCGGGCGCGCGCAAGGTCCATCTGATCGAGGAGCCGCTCGCCGGCGCGATCGGGGCGGGGCTGCCGATCGACGAGCCGAGCGCGCGGATGGTCGTGGACGTGGGCGGGGGGACGAGCGAGGTTGCGGTGATGACGCTCGGGGCGATCGCGGTCTCGCAGTCGGTCAGGGTCGGGGGGTACGACCTCGACGAGGCCATCCTCGGTTACATCAAGAACCGCCACCGGCTGGCGGTCGGGAGCGGCCGCGGAGAGGAGCTCAAGTTCGAGATCGGCTCCGCGGGCCCGCTCGAGCGCGAGCTGTACGCGGAGGTGCGTGGGCGGGACCTAGTCTCCGGCCTGCCGAAGGTCGTCGAGCTGAGCAGCGAGGAGGTCCGCTCGGCGCTCGAGGAGCCGGTGCGGGCGATCGTCACGGCGGTTCGCGAGACCCTCGAGCGGACGCCGCCCGAGCTCTCGGCCGACATCATGCGCCACGGCATGGTCCTCGTGGGGGGAGGTTCGCTCCTGCGTGGCTTCGCGGAGCGCCTGCACGATGAGACCCGCCTCGTCACCGAGCTCGCCGACTCCCCCCTTACGTGCGTCGTGGAGGGAGCGGGACGGTCGCTCGAGGAGATCGAGGCCCTCGAGCGCTCGGACCGGATCGCCAGGGCGCCGGCTCGGAGCTGAGGCTCAAGTGTCCAACCGATCCCACGACGACGCCTCGTCCGACGAGGGGGAATCGCGGACGGGCGCTAGGCCGTCGGTGGGCCGCTCCGCGTCCCGGCGCGTTCTCCTGATCGGGGGCGGTCGGCTGGCCGACGCCACCGAGCGCGCCCTCGAGGCCGGAGGCGCGAGCGTGGTCCGCCTCGAAGACCCGAGCGATCCCGACATCCGCGCCGCGCTCGAGGAGGACGTCGACGGCGCTGTGATCGTCTCGCGCTCGGACGTCGTCTCGCTGCGGCTGGCGCTCGTCGTGGCCCACGTGCGGCCCGGACTTCCGCTGCTCGTCACCACCTTCGGACGGGATGTCGCGGCTCAGCTCGAGAGCACCGTCGAGAACGTCCGCGTCCTGTCGATGGCCGACCTCGTGGTCCCTGCCTTCGCGGGACCCTGCCTCGACTCGGAGCTGCTCTCGCTCGCCGGCCCCGTGTCCGACATCGCCGCCGTCGAGGCACCGGCGAGCGAGGACCGTCCACGCCGTACGCGCCTCCACCCGCCCGGACCCAGCCGCACCCGCCGAGTGCTCGGCAGGCTCGAGTCGATCGCCCGACCCTTCGACGCGAGCGCGCGCATCCTCCAGATCGGCTCGGTCGGATTCATCTCCGTCCTCCTCGTCGAGACGGCGGTCACGGCGCTCGCCCGCGGAGTTCCGCTGGTCGACGCCTTCTACACCTCGATGAAGGTGACGGTCACGGTCGGGCCGAGCTCGGCCGCCGAGGGGGGTCCCGACTGGTTCAAGCTCTTCTCGGCGGCGGCGATGCTCCTGATCGTGGGCTTCACGGCCGTGCTGACCGCGGGGCTCGTCAACTACCTGCTCGACCCCCGCCTGACGGGGATCGTCGGTCGCTCGGCGGTGCCACGCCGAAACCACGTCGTCGTGGTCGGCCTGGGTGAGGTCGGGCTGCGCCTGTGCCAGCTCTTCCGCGAGCTGGGGGTGCCGGTCGTCGCCGTGGAGCGCAACGACGAGGCGCCCACCCTGGCCCGTGCCAAGGACCAGCGCATTCCCGTGGTGATCGGAGGCGGGGAGAGCCATGATCTGCTCCGGCGCCTCTCCCTCTCACGGGCTCGCTCGCTCGCCGCGGTGACCTCCGACGAGGTCGAGAACCTCGCGATCGCCGTGGCCGCCCGGGGCTTTGGCAGCGACCTCCCAATCGCCCTGCGAGCCGGAGACGGCGACGCGACGACCGAGATCCGCTCCCTGTTCGACATCGGCGTCGTGCGGGACGTCTACCGGATCGCCGGTACCGCCCTCGCGGCGGTCGCACTCGGCTACGACGCGCGCGAGGCGTTTCCGTACCAGGGCACGCTCTACCTCGTCGATCATCACGGGGAGATCGAGCCGTTCGTGCCCGTCGGCTCGCCGGCGGCTCGCTGATGGCTCGACCGATCGAAGAGCAGGCGATCCTCGTCACCGGCGCCACCGACGGGCTCGGGCGCGCGGTGGCCGCCGAGCTCGCGCGGCTCGGCGCGACGGTGCTCCTCCACGGGCGCAGCGCCGAGCGCGGCGAGCAGGCGCTCGCGGAGCTGCGCCGGGCCACGGGCAGCGAGCGCCTGCACCTGTACCTCGCCGACCTCTCCTCGCTCGGCGAGGTCCGCCGGCTGGGCGAGGAGATCGAGAGCGACCACGAGCGCCTCGACGTCCTCGTCAACAACGCCGGGATCATCGCCGACAAGCGCGCGCTCAGCCAGGACGGCCACGAGCTCACGTTCGCCGTCAACCACCTGTCGCACTTCCTCCTCACCGAGCTGCTGCTCCCGCTCCTGCAACGCTCCGCCCCGGCTCGGATCGTAAACGTCGCATCGATCGGCCAGAGCCCTATCGACTTCGAAAACGTCATGCTCGAGCGCGGCTACGACGGCTTCGGCGCCTACGCGCAGAGCAAGCTCGCGCAGATCATGTTCACGTTCGAGCTCGCGGCGCGGCTACGCGCGGAGAGGGAGGACGGCGTGACCGTCAACGCCCTCCACCCGGCGACGCTGATGGACACGAAGATGGTCCGCCAGAGCTTCGGCCGCGCGCGCACCAGCGTCGAGGAGGGCGTCGAGGCGGTGGTGCGGCTGGCGGTCGCCGCGGACGTCGAGGGGGTCAGCGGCCGGTACTTCGACGGGCTCCAGGAGTCGACCGCCCAGCCGCAGGCCTACGACGCCGAGGCGCGGCGGCGGCTGTGGGAGCTGAGCGAGGAGCTGACGCGCCCTTAGGCTAAACGCCCGGGCCCGTTCCCGCCGACCTCGCGCGCCGCCGCCTCGGCCTGCTCGAGCTGGCGCTCGACGAGCGCGAGCCCGGCGTCCCAGAAGCCGGGATCGGCGAGGTCGACGCCGACGATCCGCCCGAGCTCCTCGGGCGATCGCGAGCCGCCCGCCGACAGCATCTCGAGGTAGCGCGGAACGAACGACTCGCCCTCCTCGAGGTAGCGCTCGTAGACCGAGAGCGCCAGCAGCTGGCCGTAGGCGTAGGCGTACACGTAGCCCGGCGTGTGGATGAAGTGGGGGATGTAGGACCACCACGTGGCATAGCCCTCGGTGAGCTCGACGGAGTCCCCGAGCATCTCGGCCTGGCTCTCGATCCAGAGCTCTCCGAATCGGTCGGGCGGGAGCTCGCCGTCCTCGCGGCGCGCGGAGTGGACCTTGTCCTCGAACTGGTTCATCGCCGTCTGGCGGAACACGGTGGCGATCGAGTCCTCGATGCTGCCGGCGAGGAGGGCGAGCCGCGAGGCCGGATCGGAGGTCTGCTCGAGCAGGCGGGCGAACAGCATCTCCTCGCCGAACACCGACGCGGTCTCGGCGAGCGTGAGCGGGGTGTGGTGGTGGAAGACCCCCTGTCGCGCTCCGAGGTCGGCGTGGACGCCGTGGCCGAGCTCGTGCGCCAGGGTGAGCGCGTCGCGACGCTTCGAGGTCCAGTTGAGCATCACGTACGACGGGCTCGAGGGAACGGTGTAGGCGCAGAACGCCCCGCCGCGCTTGCCCGGCCGCAGCGGAGCGTCGATGCGCCGGTCGTCGAAGAAGCCCCGCGCCAGGCGGCCGAGCTCGGGCGAGAACGAGCCGTAGGCGTCGAGGACGAGCTCGCGCGCCTCGGGCCACGGCATCGTCTCGTCCTCGCCGACCACGGGCGCCATCCGGTCGTAGTCGGCGATCCGATCGATTCCGAGCAGCTCGGCCTTGAGGCGGTACCAACGCTTCGGCAGGTCGAAGCGGGCGCGCACGGCCTCCACGAGCGCCTGGACCGACTCGTCGCTCGCCTCGTTGGCGAGGTTGCGGCTCGCGAGCCAGTGGCCGTAGCCACGCAGCCGGTCGTCGACGGCCTTGTCGTGGAGCAGGGTGTTGAACAGGTAGCCGCGCGTGCGCAACCCTGGGGCGAGCGCGGTCGTGACGGCCTCCGCGGCGCCGCGACGGATCTCGCGGTCCGGCGCGGTCAGGCGGCTGAGCGCCGCGTCGAGCGGTACGCGCTCGGTCGCGCTCCCGCCCGCGCCGTTCGACCCTCGCTCGGGCGGAGCGTCGACCTCGATCGCCGATACCAGCTCCGAGAAGAGGCGGGCCCAGGCGCTCTCGCCGGTCACCCGCTTCTCGGCGAGCACCCGCTCCTCGGGCTGGCTCAGCAGGTGCGGTCGGTAGCGCCGCTGGGTCCGCAGGTAGTGACGGCAGAAGTCGAGCCCGTCGGTGGCGAGCAGCTCCTCCGCGCGCTCGTCGGGAAGGCCCGCCCACTCGAGCTCGAAGAAGAGCAGCGCCGTCTCGATCTCCGTGCCCCGCTCCTGCACCCGCTGGACCAGGGCGCCGCGGGGCGGGTCCCGGGTGTCGGTCGAGAACCACAGCATCGCGTAGGAGCCGGCGCGCCCGGCGAGCTCTTGGATCTCGGCCAGGTCGCCCATCGCCGCTTCGAGGCCGTCGCCGTCGAGCTCGGCGACCCTGCCCTCGTGGCGCTCGGCAAAGGCGCGGGCGCGAGCGGTGGCGAGGTCGAGCAGCCGCTCGACGCCCGGCTCGCCCTCGCCGTCGACGAGCGGCTCGAGGTCCCAGGCGGCCTCGACGGCATCGGGCTCGAGGGTGGGTGCGGAGTCGGTCACGAGACGTACCGCCGCACCTTCGACTCCATCTGGGGACGGTCGAGCAGGCGCAGCATGCGCTCGACGTGCGGCGGGACGATCCGCCGCGACGGGGCCTCGCGCGACCAGAGCGCCCGCACAGCGTCCCAGAAGCCGAGCAGGGTCACGCGGTCGCGCGGCGTGGTGCGCACGAGGTGGGCGGTGCGACGCAGGGCGCTCGCCACGGGGCGGCGCAGCCACGAGAACCACAGCGTGTTGCGAAGGCCGATCCTCCGGCGGGCGTCGGCGGCGGCGCCGGCGCGACGGGGGGGATGGTGGTGGACGACGATCTCGGGCAGGTAGCGGATCTCCCAGCCCGCGCCGACGAGGTCGCAGGCCAGCCACTCCTCCTCGCCGCCGATCTTCACGTTGGGCTCGAAGCCGCCGACGGCCTCGAAGGCGGCGCGGCGGAAGACGATCGCACAGGCCAGGAAGCCGAGCAGCGGCGTGCCGGGCAGGCTCGGATCGCCGGGCAGCGGACTTTCGCGCAGCTCGGTGCAGATCGGGTCCTCGCGCTCGTCCGCGCCGACGAGGATGCGGCCATGCACGCCGGCCAGGCGCGGATGGCGCTCGAAGGCCTCGACCGCACGCCCGAGCGCACCCGGAGCCCACCACGAGTCGTCGTCGCTGAAGGCGACGTACTCGGTGTCGACCGCATCGACCCCGTGGTTTCGGGCCGCGGCGCCGATGTTCTCGGGGAGCTCGATCACGCGCACGTCCGGGTGCTCGCGGCGGACGGCGGCCGCCGTCCCGTCGCTCGACGCGTTGTCGACGACAACGAGCGGCGGGCGCTCGGCGAGGGCGCTCAGCTCGCCCAGGCTGTGCAGGGTCTGCTCGGCCCGGTTGTGGGTCAGCATCACCACGGATACGCGTGCGCGGTCGGTCATCGTCAGAGGGCGCCTACCCGGCGGGAAGGAACTGGCAACACGCGGGCGAATCGAGAGGGCGTGCCGCAGACCGCCACCACCCAGCTCGCCACCCTCTCGAGCGAGATCCGAGGGCGCTTCGAGGGCTTCTCACGTTCGCAGAAGGACGTTGCCCGCTACATCGTCGATCACCTCGACGAGGCCGCCTTTCACACCGCCGAGGAGCTCGCCCGTCGGGCGGCGACCTCGAGCTCGACGGTGGTTCGCTTCGCGCAGGCACTCGGATTCGAGGGCTTTCCAGGGCTTCAGGCCGCCGCCCGCGACGAATACCGCCGCTGGCGCGAGAACCCCGATGCGGCGATCGAGCCGCTGCCGAGCGCGCCGCTCTTCCCGTTCGACCAGACCGAGTTCGAGGCCGCGCTGGCCGCCGACCACGCCAACCTCGAGGAGACCGCCCGCGCGGTGGACCGCGACGAGGTCGAGGCCGCCGTCGACATGATCTCGCGGGCGGGGCGCATCGTCGTCTGCGGGACCGACCAGATGGCCTTCTTCGCGAGCTACCTGCGCCACCTGCTGCTGCTGCTCGACCTGCGCTGCGAGGTGGTCGCGAGCGCTAACCAGGACGCGCTCACCCGGTTGGGCCGCATCGACGAGGACAGCCTGGTGATCGCCTTCTCGGCGGGACGTGCGCACCCGCTCGTGACCCGCGCGCTCAAGTTCGCCCGCAACCGCGGCGCCGACACAGTGGCCATCTGCGACGCGACCCTCTCGGACGCAGCCAAGCTCGCCCGCCACCGCCTCTACTACTCCTCCGACTCACCGGGCTACGTGCGCTCGCACGCGGCCCTGCTCGGGCTTGTGCAGGCGCTCACCTACGCGGTCTACGCGCGCAACGAGTCGATGTATGCGGACCGGATCAGGGCGTTCAAGCTGAAGTAGCGCCGGCGCCGGGCGCCACCGGTCGCGCGGCTACCATCTGAAGGCCATGCGCGACGTCGCGACCCACCGCGTAAAGACCGGTCTCGCCGAGATGCTCAAGGGCGGCGTGATCATGGATGTGGTCACGCCCGAGCATGCCCGGATCGCCGAGGCCGCGGGCGCGGCGGCGGTGATGGCCCTCGAGCGCGTGCCCGCCGACATCCGCGTCGCCGGCGGCGTGGCCCGCATGTCCGATCCCTCGATGATCGCGGAGATCCAGGTCGCGGTGACGATCCCGGTCATGGCCAAGGCGCGCATCGGCCACTTCGCCGAGGCCCAGGTCCTCGAGGCGCTCGGCATCGACTACATCGACGAGTCCGAGGTCCTGACCCCCGCCGACGAGGCCCACCACATCGACAAGTGGAGCTTCAAGGTCCCGTTCGTGTGCGGGGCGACGGGGCTCGGCGAGGCGCTGCGGCGGATCGGCGAGGGCGCGGCCATGGTTCGCACCAAGGGCGAGGCAGGGACCGGCAACGTGGTCGAGGCCGTGCGGCACATGCGGGCGATCCAGGGCGAGATCCGCCGCCTCGGCTCGATGGACCCCGACGAGCTCTACACCGCCGCCAAGGAGCTCCAGGCCCCGCTCGACATCGTCGGCCAGGTCGCCGAGGATGGGCGCCTGCCCGTGGTCAACTTCTCGGCCGGTGGGATCGCCACGCCGGCCGACGCCGCGCTGATGATGCAGCTCGGGGCCGAGGGCGTATTCGTCGGCTCGGGGATCTTCAAGTCCGAGGATCCCGTGCGCACCGGAGCCGCGATCGTCGAGGCGACTACCCACTTCGACAAGCCCGAGCGCGTCGCCGCGGCCTCGCGCGGCCTTGGTTCGGCGATGGCGGGTCTCGAGATTTCGGCGCTGGCCGGACCGGACGGCGACGGCCTGCTCCAGCACCGCGGCTTGTAGGACGGCCGTGACCGTCGTCGGCGTCCTCGCCCTGCAGGGCGACTTCGAGGCGCACGGGCGCGTGCTCGAGCGGCTGGGGGCGCAGGCGCGCGTCGTGCGCGAGTCGGCGGACCTTGACGGCCTCGACGCCCTGGTCATTCCGGGCGGCGAGTCGACGACCATGAGCCTCGGGATCGAGCGGGAGGGGCTCGCGGAGCCGCTGCGCGCCGTCGTACGCGCCGGGACGCCCGTGCTCGGAACCTGCGCCGGCCTGATCATGCTCGATCGCGACCACCTCGACTTGCTCGACATGCGCGCGCGGCGAAACGCCTTTGGGCGCCAAGTGGCGAGCTTCGAGGAGGAGCTCGACCTGCCGCTCGGGGACGCTTTCGCCGGCTCGCCGCCGGTGCGGGCGGTGTTCATCCGCGCCCCCTGGGTCGAGGAGCACGGCGAGGTGATCGACGTCCTTGCCTCGGTCGACGGGCATCCCGTCGCCGTCCGCCACGGCGACATACTCGCCGTCGCCTTCCATCCGGAGATCACCGGCGAGGACCGGCTGCACCGCTGGCTCGTCGAGCGTGCCGCCGCGCGCCGCACCGGCCCGACGCCCGCGCCAGCCCACGAGGCCGCATGAGAGACCAGCGCGCCGACGCCCTCGCCCAGATCCTCGTCCGCTACTCGACCCGCGTCGGGCAGGGCGACGTCTGCGTGATCCAGTCGACCACGGTCGCCGAGCCGCTCGTGCAGGCCGTCTACGAGGAGGTCCTGCGCGCCGGCGGGCTGCCGGTCATGCAGCTCACCACCGAGGGTGCGGCCTCCGCCTTCTACGAGCTCGCCTCCGAGGAGCAGCTCGACTTCATCCCGCCAACCTCGACCTGGACCGCCGAGAACGCCGACGTGCGCATCGCCGTGATGGCCGACGCCAACGCCCGCGAGCTGAGCGCGATCGACCCTCGCCGCCAGGCCCGCCACTCGCGCGCGCGCAAGCCGCTCATGGAGACCTCGATGCGCCGCGCCGCAGCCGGCGAGTACCGCTGGAACGTCACGCTCTTCCCCACGCACGCCTACGCGAGCGAGGCCGGCATGTCGCTCGCGCGCTACGAGGACTTCTACTACGCCGCCTGCCTTGTCGGCGACGACGACCCGGTGACGGCCTGGCGGCGCCAGTCCGACGAGGTCAACCGCCTCGCCGATTGGATCCAGGGCCGCGAGGAGGTCCGGATCACGGGCCCCGGCGGCACCGACATAACGCTCAACGTCTCCGGGCGCACCTTCATCCCCTGCGTCGGCGAGCACAACATGCCCGACGGCGAGTTCTTCACCGGTCCGATCGAGGACTCGGCGACCGGCGAGATCGCCTTCTCGTTCCCGGCCGTCTACGGGGGCCGCGAGGTCTCGGGGGTACGGCTGCGCTTCGAGGAGGGGCGCGTCGTCGATGCCTCAGCCGACCGGGGAGAGGACTTCCTGCTCGAGACCCTCGATACCGACGGCGGCGCGCGCAGGCTCGGGGAGCTCGGGATCGGGACGAACTACGGGATCGCCACGGCGACCAAGGAGGTCCTCCTCGACGAGAAGATCGGGGGAACCGTGCACATGGCGATCGGGATGAGCTATCCGGAGACCGGCGGGCAGAACGACTCGGCGGTGCACTGGGACATGGTGTGCGACCTGCGCCAGGGCGGGGCGATCACCGTGGACGGGGTGGAGCTCCAGCGCGACGGTCGGTTCGTGGTCTAGGACGGCGTCCCGCGACGGCGATTCGAGCAACTCGAGGCGAGGGCGCGGCGTCGTCAGCTCCGCGTCGGGCGCTCGGGTCGACCCGGGACCTCAGCGCAACCTACGCTCGAGACCGATGAGTCTGGCGACGCCGCGTGGTCTCAACGGACGAGGACCAATCGAGACGTAGCTCGAGGAGGACCCGATGAGGAAGATCGTCGCGTGGCTGTTCCTGACGCTGGATGGCGTCGTCGAATCGCCCGAGCAGTGGGTGATGTTCCACGACGAGATGGGCGAAGCGATCAACGCGGAGGTGGCAGCCGCGGACACGCTGCTGCTGGGTCGGCGCACCTACCAACCGGGGGAGCCGACATGACCAAGCTCATATTCGACATCTCGATGTCGGTGGACGGCTTCATCGCCGGCCCGAACCCAGGCCCCGAGCAGCCGCTCGGTGAAGGAGGCGAGCGCCTGCACCAGTGGGTCTACGGGCTGAAATCGTGGCGGGAACGTCAAGGCTTGACCGGCGGCACCGCCAGCCGGGACGCCGAGATTCTGGGGGAATCGCTCGCCAGCACCGGCGCCATGATCATGGGCAGGGGGATGTTCGGGGGCGGGGACGGCCCTTGGGACGAGTCCTGGGAGGGCTGGTGGGGCGACGAGCCGCCCTTCGGGGTGCCAGTGTTCGTCCTGACCCATCACGCCCGCGAGCCGCTGGCCATGAAGGGCGGGACCACGTTCACCTTCGTCACCGAGGGCGTCGAGTCCGCGCTCGACCAGGCTCGGACGGAGGCCGGTGGGAAGGACGTGGCGGTGGCCGGAGGCGCGAACGTCGTGCAGCAGTACCTGAGAAGTGGGTTGCTGGACGAGTTTCAGGTCCACGTCTGCCCGGTGCTCATGGGCGACGGCATCCGGCTGTTCGACGACCTCGGACCCCATCACATCGAGCTGGAGATCGTCCGGGTCGTCGAATCCGAGGCGGTCACCCACCTCAAGTACCGCGCTGTGGCGACGCCTTAGGATGCTCGCGATGGCACTCGTGAGGCTGCGTGGACCGCTGAAGAAGCTCGCCGGGGACCGCTCCGATCACCGGATCGAAGGCGGCTCGGTGTGCGAGCTGCTCCGCGAGCTCGAGCGGGCACACCCGGCGATGGGCGGCTGGATCCTCGACGAGCGCGGGCTCGTGCGGCGCCACATCGCCGTTTTCGTGAACGGTGACTGCGTAAGGGAGGACGCGCCGGTCTCCCCGGAGGACCGGATCGACGTCCTGCCCGCGATTTCGGGAGGATGATGCACACATGACGGAGCTTCTCGTGGGGACCAAGAAGGGCCTGTTCGTGCTCGAGGGCGAGCCGGGCGCCGAGTTCGACGTCAAGGCGCGGGCGTTCGCCGGCGAGCCGGTCGAGTACGCCATGCGCGACCCTCGCACGGGCCGTCTGCTGGCGTCGGTGACCTCCGCGTTCTACGGACCGAAGATCTGGTACACCGACGACCCGTCGGGCGAGTGGGAGCAGGCAGGCGGCGTCGCACTGCCCGAGGGCGGGGGCGAGGCATTAGAGCGCATATGGACGATCGTCGACGGCGACGGCGAGGGCGACGGCGACGGCGACGGCGACCGGACGCTGTACGCGGGTGGCGACCCGGGCGTACTCTTCGAGAGTCGCGACCACGGCGCCACCTGGGAGTTGAACGCCGCCCTGTGGGAGCACCCGACGCGGCCGTCCTGGCAGCCCGGGGGAGGCGGGCTGTGCCTGCACTCGATCGTGCCCTGGCCCGGCGACCCCGACCGGCTCGCGATGGGGATCTCCGCCGTAGGCGTGTGGCTGACCGAGGACGGCGGGGAGACATGGCACCAGGGAAACGAGGGCCTCGTCGCCCGCTACCTGCCCGAGGAGTCACGCGAGGAACCCACGGCTCTGTGCGTGCACCGCCTCCAGCGCGCGCCGCGGCGGCCCGAGCGGATGTTCATGCAGTTCCACGGCGGGGTCTACCGCTCCGACGACGCGGGGGAGACGTGGACCGACATCGGGGCAGGGCTGCCATCTGACTTCGGCTTCCCGCTCGTGGTCGACCCCGCAGACCCAGACAGCGCCTACGTGATCCCGCTGGCCGCCGACATGGACCGCGTCACCCCCGAGGGTCGCGTACGCGTGTACGAGACGCGCGACGCGGGGGAGAGCTGGACCGAGCGTGGCGGCGGGCTGCCGCAGGAGGACGCCTACCTGACGGTGCTGCGGCACGGGCTCGACCGGCGCGGCGAGGGGCCTGACCTCGAGCTGTACTTCGGCACGACGACCGGAGAGGTCTTCGGTTCGGGCGACGCGGGGGAGAGCTGGTTTGGCGCCACGAGTCACCTGCCGCCGGTGTACTCCGTCCGAGCACGCTGAAGCGTCGCGCGGCGCCGCGAGGCGGTCAGGGCTCGTCCCCGGGAGCCTCCCAGCGTTCCGCGGGCAGGTCATCGAGAAGCCCGACGAGCTTCGGTGGGCCCGCGTCCTCGAGCAGCACGAGGCGACCCGGCCAGTAGGGGCTGCGGCCTGGCTCGACGCCCGCGGAAGCCTGGTCGTACACCCAGCTACCGAGGTTGACGAGCCGAGGGCCGGCGGGCGTCTGCCACGCGTCGGGGTCGTCGGCGGGCAGCGGGCCGGCGCGATGGGTATGGCCGAAGAGCACGTGTCGCGCATCGATCTGCAGGTGCGCAACGACATCGGTCATGGCCTGAACCGTCCTGGGCTGCCCTTCGCCCTTCTTCGGGGGTGGCGCGCCCGGCACCCCCGAAGCGGAGGCGCCGCCCCCGACGGGCGGCGACGATCCCGAGCCGGTCGGTGGAGCTGAGACCTCGCCGGTGTCCGCTTGCCGCGCTTTGCGCGCTTGTATCCTCCGGGTCAATCGCCCGAATAGCCCGAGGCGCTGCTTGCGACCGGCACCGGTCAGGAAGAGATTCGCGACCCGGTAGAGCGGCGCGGAGACTCGCTCGTAATCGCGTGGGGTCGCCCGGTCGGGAAGCGGGAGCCACCGTTCGAACTTGGCGATGACACGGTTCTCGAAGCGACGGCCACCGGCGTGCGCGTCGAGCCAGTGCCCATGGATGGCGTACACGTCGGGTCGCAGCCAGAGGCCGGGATAGGCGAGTGTGAGCCGCGCAGGACCCAAGGCTTCCGCGAGCGGGCCGAGTGGGCCGTCCGGGTGCACAGGGGCTGTCTGCTCGAGGCCCAACCGCCGGCGGGGGATCCGGCGGAGGAGCGGCTGGGCAAGGACGTAATCGTGGTTGCCCGGAACGACGACGACCTCGGCTCCCGGCCGGAGGGCCTTCCCGATCTCGCCGAAGAGCGGGCGCCCAAGCGACACCGCAGGGGCTTTGCGAATCTCGCGGAGCTCGAGCACATCGCCGAGGATCACCAGCCGGTCGAGATCGCCAAGGACCTCGAGTAGCCGCGCGCGGGGCATGGGATGGCGGAGAATGTCGCCGCCCATCAGTCGACCGAGGTGGAGGTCCGAGATCACCGCGGTCCGCATCGACGCATCATCCCACGGGGAGCCGGAATCTCGACAAGAGCCTCAGCCCGCTGGCGGCTCGGCGCGCTGCTCCTGACGTACTTCCTCGCGCGCCTCCCTGATCGGCTCCTCATCGACCTTGGCCGCCACGCGCTCGACTACGAGCTGCGCCTCCTGGCGGTCCTGTTCGGCCCGCTCCTTGCCGTCCGCTCCTACCCTGAGCCCGAAGTAGGCGCCGGCGATCGTGCCGATGCCCGTGAAGGCAGCTGTCGCGATCGTCACCCGGTCCCCGTCCGCAGCAAGGGGAATCGCGACCAACGCGACGACGAACGTGAAGGTGATGGCGAGGGCGACCGCCAGCGCTCCGCCCGAGGTCTGGATCAGGCTGATGAGCCGATCGGTACGGGGGGCCGAGTTGTTGGTCCCGTCGCGAGTGTCCCTGGGATCAGCCAAGCGTCCTCCACTTCGTCGAAGTCGGTCAGACGCTACTCGGGGCAGCGGATGGCTCGGCGCCGGTGCCGCGCGCGGAGTCGGTCTTCCGGCAGACGTTCCTGCTAGCCACCGATCAGTTTCGGGCCTTCGCCCGGTCTTGTAGTCGAGATGGCCGTCGAGCCGACGGCCACGACCGGACGGAGTCCCATTCGAGGGCGAGGGCCGAAGCTGAACGAGAAGCATCACGGATTGCCGTCAAACGAGCCGTACACCACAACCGGAGGAAATCGCCATGAATCAATCTCAGGCCGACACATTGAAGGTCCCAGACGCGACCCTGCGCTACGACGTCTGCGGCTCCGGCCCTGCCCGCTGCTCATCCCGGGCGGCCCTGCGGACGCCGGCGGTTTCGCGCCGATCAGGGACCTGCTCGCCGACCGGTACACCGTGGTGACCTATGACCCGCGGGGATTGTCCCGCAGTCCGTTCGACGGTGAACCGCAGGACACGACGGTCCAGATCTTCGCCGACGACGCATATCGACTGCTAGCGGTCGGTCGGAACGGAACCGGCGTACGTTCTCGGCAGCAGCGGCGGCGGCCTGGTTGGGCTCGAGCTGGTGGCCGATCATCCCGAGCAGGTGCGGGTGCTGGTCGTCCACGAGCCGCCGTGCACCCGACTGCTCGACGACGCCGACGAGCACGTCGCGTTCGCACGGGAGGTCTACGACACCTATCGCTCCGAGGGCGTCGGTCCAGCGATGGGGAAGTTCCTCGCCGCGGCGGGGCTGGATCAGGGCGAGGCGCAGCCGTCCGTCGAGTCGACCCCGGAGATGGACGAGGCGATGGCCCGGATGCAGGGAAACATGGACTTCTTCCTCGGGCACATGTGGATGCCGCTCATGGACTACGTGCCCGATACCTCGCGCCTGAAGTCGCTCCCGATCGTGGTGGCCGTGGGCGAGGCCTCAGAGGGGCAGCTCGCGCATCGCGCCGCCAGGGCGTTGGCCGAGCAGCTGGGGCAGGAACCGATCGTTTTCCCGGGGGATCACGGGTGGGGTGGTGAGCCTGACGCTTTCGCCAGTCGGCTGGATGCGGTGCTCGGTGCCTACTGAGCGCCCGAGCCCATCACGGCTACCGGTCCGGCTCTTCCGCTGCAGTAGCTTCGGTCCCCCTCGCCTCGCGGGCGCTCTTCTTGCCTAGCAGTTGGTCGGCCGCCGCAGCTAAGCCGGCGAGAACGCCAACTCCCACAACAAACTGCCAAGCCGAATCGAGTCCCCCGAAGAGACCCACCACTAGAAAGAGGACGAGCAAGGCAACGAACGTGGCTGCGAGGCGGACCCGCCGCTTAAGTGTCGCCGCTTCACGTCGCTGCCCCGCGAGCTCGGTCCGCGTTTGCTCGAGCGCCCCTTGATGGGCGCGCTGCTCCTCTCGGAGCGCGGCTTGCCCTCGCGCTTTCTCGCTAAGGGCGGCCTCCCTCCCGCGAGCCTCCTCGTTGCGCAGCGCTTCGTCGTGCTGCGCCTTGATGCGCTCCGCAGCCTCTTTGTTCCGTCGCTCAACGGCTTCGAGTGCGGCGGTCGCTTCAACTGCTTCGCGCTGTGCCCTGCTGCGTTCCTCCGCGGCGGCCGACTGCGCCGCGCGGGCGTCTTGTTGCGCCTCCTTCGCGGCAGACACGATCGCCTTATCGATCTTCTCCGACTGGTTCTCCTGAGACGGCGCACCCTCGATCTCTGTCGTCGCCGCCGAGTTCATGAAGACGCGGGCGGCAAGCTCGGGGGTGCCGTCTCGATAGAGCGCTACGCGTGCGACAACAGCCTGCGCTAGCTTCTTGGAGATCTCACGGCGGGGCCGGATGTACGGCGACGCCAAGATGTCGGCTAGTGTCTGCTCTAGGTCCTCCGTCTTCGGCCTAAAGGCTTCAACCACCTGAAACCATGAGCTGGCGCTAACACAGAATGGGAGGTTGCTGTCGCGACCCGTAGCTTGATAGTCGTAGCGTGGGAGCACAGTATCGTGCGTAAGGAACCAGTAACCGGCGTTCGCAAAGGTTCGGTTACCCGAACCCCGGAGGCGCTCGACCAAGAGCCGGTGCTTAACGTCGTGCTCTAGCAGGTCAGGATGACGCTGCTTCCCGTGCAGGACTTGTTCCAAGACCGACATCTCTGCGGAAATGGCGTCCTTCCGCTGCTCGACGGCGGTTGTTCCTTCGGTGCTCGTCCCTATGCCGCGCGCAGCTAGATGAGTTTCGACCTCCGAGTAGAAAGCGACATAATCCTCAAC
>JACCUC010000201.1 GCA_013812065.1 Thermoleophilaceae bacterium
GGGCCGGGCGGGCCGGGCGTTCCTCGGGCGGCGCGGTCCGTCGCTCCTGGGCCACCGGGCGCCGCGGCCGCTGTCGCCGTCGCGGTGAGCGTCCCGGCGAGGGAGGATGGCGCCACCGTAGAGGATCCCAGCCGCCGCTATGGCGCAGAGCCATATGCCGGCCCCCCGCTCCGCGCCCTCGACGAGGACTGCGAGGGTGATGGCGAGCGCCACGACGCCGACCTGCACCAAGGGCCACCTGGGCAGGTTGATACCCGCCCCGCGGGCGCCCGCGGCCGCCACCGCGGAGAGGGCGAGCACGGTGAAGAGCACGTCCACAACCGCGAACAACTCCCACGCGGTGAGCTCCTCGAGCCAGTCGAGGAACAGGGAGACGAACAGCGCGATGCCGCTTACCGCGGCGATCCGCTCTCCAGGGCTCAGTCTGCGGAGATCCACCTCTTCCCTCAGGCGCGGTGCGGCGGCACTCTACCTCCCGAGCTACTGCTATACGTGCGCGCCATGACTCTCGGCCCTCCGAGGGTGCCCGGCCGCTCGCCACCTCAACCCCGCACCTCCCGGGTCCCTTCGGCGTCCGGACGCTCGGCCAACCTGGCACGGCCGACTCACTCCGCCCCCCCGGCAGAGCGCCGAGGCTCCCATCGAGCGAGCGCCCACCGGCCGCTGCGGCGACGACCGAACGCCGGCGCCGAGAAGAGCCGCAACGCCAGGGCGCTTGGCGCGCTGTGCCTTCTTGGCGTGGCGGCGACCCACGCGCTCGACCTCGGCCATAAGCTCGATGAGGCACCGTACATGGGCGCGGCGTTCATCGTCCTGATCGGGGGCTCGATCGCTGCCGCCCTCCTTCTGCTCGACGGCCGGCACGCTCAGGTCGGGTGGCAGCTGGGCTTCGCGCTCTCCCTCGGAGCGATGGTCGGTTACTTCCTCAGCCGCTCGGTCGGCCTGCCGCAGCTCGCCGATCACGTGGGGCACTGGGCCGACGCCGCGGGAGTGGCGGCGCTGACCTTCGAGGCGGCGATCATCGTCCTCGCCACCGGCGTCGTGTCGCGCACTCCCGCCGACCGCATGGCGCCGGCGGCGATCTCACTGGCCGTCGGGGTGCTCGGTCTGGCGGCGGTCGGGGACGGCGGTTCCAGCCAATCGCAAGAGGCGGGGGATCACAGCGCCGTGACCGGACGGCTCAGCGGCGGCGACTCTCACGCACAGGGCGGCCACGCTCGGGGGCACCCTCCCGCCGGCGCCTCCCCCGCCGGCGCCGTCACCGCGCATGCTCATGGGGCGCACGGAGACACCGAGCAGTACCCCGACTTGGCCACGGCGACCCCCGAGCAGCGGACAGAGGCGCGAAGGCTATGGCTGAGCAGCAGGAGGTGCGCGGCCAAGATGGGCGTGGAGACGGTCCCGGAAGCGACAAGGCAGGGGTACCGGGTGACCTCGCGCACCGGGCTCTGGCACCTTACGAACCGTAAGTTCACTTCGGACCACGTGGTCCTCGATCCGTCGCGACCAGCGTGGAACGGCGGCGGCGCGGACGGCTGCCGGATCGAGAGCCTGGTCTACGCCAACCCGAGGAAGGCGCCCGACTGCCGGGGCTGCCGGCTCGTCGCCGCGCTGTATCGACTTCCCAAACCACAGGTGCCCAAGCTCGGCGGGCCGATCATTCGCTGGCACGCGCACGAGACCGGCAGCGGGCTTCCCATGGCTCATGTGTGGTTCACGAACGACCTGCGCTCGGCGTACGCCTCCAAGGCTCCCCGCGAGCTGGGTATTCAGTAGCTCAGAGTCGGTCCCCGACCGCCCCCGCCAACAGCTCGACCTGCTCGACGTCGGTCGAGCACGGGAAGAGGATGAGCTCGTCGGCGCCCGCGTCCTGAAAGGCTTGCGCGTAGCCCGCGACGGTGTCCTCGTCGGTGGCGACCGAGTCGGCGATCATGCCGGCCACTTCCTCGCCCATCCCCCCGTAGTAGGAGTGGATGTACGCCTGTGCGTTCTCACGGGCGTTCGGGCCGAGCGCGAAGTAGGTCAGGGCGCTCGCGCGCGGCCTCCCCGAGCGCCCCTCCTGCGCCCACGCGGACTCGAGCGCCTCGCGGCCCTCGCGCATGTGATCGGGGGTGCCGCCGCCCATCGTCCAGCCGCTCCCGTACTGCGCGGCCCGGCGGTAGGCCGCCTTTACGCCGCCTCCGATCATGATCTCGGGGCCGCCCTCGCGCAGCGGCTCGGGGCCGACCCCGCCGAGCCCGTCGACCGGCCGGCCGGCCCAGATCCGCTTCATCTCCGCGAGCTGCTCGTCGAGGATCCGGCCGCGGGCCGCAAAGTCGACGCCGCTCGCCTTGTAGTCGTCGCCGCGCACACCGACGGCGAGTCCGAGCACGAGCCGCCCGCCCGAGATGTTGTCGACGCTCGCAGCCTGCTTGGCGAGCAGCGGCGTGTTGTTGCGCAACGGCGAGAGGAGGATGTCGGTCATGAGCCGCACGCGCTCGGTCACCGCGGCCGCGGTGGCCAGGGCGATCAGCGACTCGTAGTTGGGATAGAGAAGCCGGTCGATCGTCCCGAGCGTGGAGAAACCGCGGCGCTCCGCGCTCTGGGCCCAGTCGACGAGGCGCCGGCCGTCGAGCCCTGGTATCGCGTTCGGCAGGCCGATCCCCACGTCCATGTGCGTGCTCCCTCTCGTCGACGGAATCCGAGGCTCGTATCCTCGCAGGCCGATGGCCGCCGCCGACCTCTCGGAGCTGCCCGGCTGGGCACGCGAGCTGCTCGAGCGCTCACCGCTCGGACATCTCTCCTACCTCGACGACGGCGATCACCCTCGCGTCCTTCCGGTGACCTTCGCGGTCGCGGGCGACAGCCTGTGGACGGCCATCGACCAGAAGCCCAAGCGCAAGCCGCCCGCGCGCGTGCGCTACCTGCGCCGGCGGCCCGAGGCCGCGCTCTGCACCGACCACTACGAGGACGACTGGAGCCGGCTCGCGTGGGTCCAGGCGATCGGATCGGTCGAGGTCGTCGAGGTGAGCGCGGGCGACGCGGAGCGATCTGCCCTCGATGCCCTGCGCGCCAAGTACCGGTCCTACCTCGAGCAGCCACCCGAGGGACCGCTGATCCGCCTGCGACCCGAGCGCGTGCTCTGCTGGCGGGCCACCGAAGACTGACCCGAGCGGCACCGGTACGCGCTCGCCCTACAGCCCGAGCTCCTGCTCGTAGTGCTCGGCGTAGTCGTCGCGGTGCTCGATCACACCCGCGACGTAGTGCCGGGTCTCCGGGAAGCCGATGTGCTCCTCGGCGTCGAACTCGTCTGTTCCGCCGGCGTTCTCGACCCACCGGTCGACGTGGCGCTGGCCGGCGTTGTAGGCGGCGATCGCGAGCTCCTCGTCGTCGTCGTAGCGGTCGAGCAGGTGGCGCAGGTACCACGAGCCGTAGGCGATGTTGACCTGCGGGGTGCCGAGGTCGCGCAGCTCGAAGGCCGTGCCGCCCGAGCGGCTCGCGATGAACCGGGCGGTGCCGGGCACGATCTGCATCAGCCCCTTGGCACCGGCGCGCGAGGTCGCGTCGCGGAAGCGTGACTCCTCGTAGATGACGGCGGCGATGAGCGCGGGGTCGAGATCCTTGTCCGCGGCCTGCTGGCGGATGACGTCCTCGTGGCGCAGCGGCAGGGTGATCTCCCGCACGGCGTCCGAAAGACGGTCCTCGCGGGCGGCGATGACGGCGGCGAGCCCACCGAGGAGGAGGGCGACCGCGATTCCGGTGAGCCGCCGGTTCCGGCGGGGACGACGGCGGCGGCGCTGGTGGTATGCATCGGGACGCGCGCCCGCGCCGCCGCGTTCCGCGCGCGTCGAGCCACCACTGCCTCGGGCAGGGCGCCGAGGCGTCCTCAGCTCCGCCATCGCCGGGCTCATCTTGTCACGTCGTCCAATACCTGCGACATCTTCCGCTCCAGATCGGCCACGTCGCCGTCGTTCTCAACCACAAAGTCTGCTCGATCCGCTTTTTCCCTCTGCGAGAGCTGCCTCCTGGTGCGCGAGTCGACGCCCTCATGGCCTCGGTCCGCCGCGCGCTCGTCGCGCACGCCGCCTTCGGCGACGATAGCCACGGTCGCGTCGAAGTCCGGCTCCATTCCGGCCTCGAACAGCAGCGGAACCTCGACCACGCCGGCGCGCGGAGGCTCCGGGCGATCGGCCAGCTGCTCGCGCCATGCCGCGATCCGCCGGCCCACCCGCGGCCACAGCTCCTGCTCGAGCCACTCGCGGGCCTCGGGCTCGGCGAACACGACCTCCGCGACGGCGGCCCGATCCACCTGACCGTCGGGCGCGACCGCGTCGCCGAAGCGCTCGACGAGCAGGCTGCGCAGCTCGTCGGTGGCCAGCAGCTCGTGGACGACCGCGTCGCTCGAGATCGTCGCCGCACCGAGCTCCTCGAGCGCTCGCAGCGCCTCGGACTTGCCGGCCGCGATTCCCCCGGTCAGGCCGACGAAGGGCAGCCGCTCCCCGGTCGCACCCGCGGCCACCGCCTAAGCGGCGTCGGGGTCCGAGCCGTCGGCCGGCGCGGGTTCGGCGCCGTCGGCAAGCTGCTCGGGCGCCGGCGGCGGCGCCACGTCGGTGGCAGTGGCGACCTCGTCGGCCGGCACGGTCGCCTTCGGCAGCTCCTCGGCCGGCTCGGCGACCACGGGCTCGTCGCCCTCGATCACGCCCCCGCGCGCCCCGGTGTCGCCCGCGAAGACGTCGTCGGACAGGCCAAGCTCGGGAACCTCATCGAGGTCGCCCGACTCGAAGTCGGCGCCCGGCGACGGCTCGCCCGAGCCCAGCGGCAGCGTCTGGTCCTCCACCCGCTTGACGCTCAGGCTGAGCCGGCGGCGGTCCGAGTCGATCTCAAGGATCTTGACCCGGATCTCGTCGCCCTGGTTGACGACCTCGCGAGGGTTCTCGACGTGGTGCTGGGCGAGCTCTGAGATGTGCGCGAGCCCCTCGACGCCGTCGAGGACCTCGACGAAGGCACCGAAGGTCACGACCTTGGTCACCCGGCCGGCGAGCTCGTCGCCCACCGAGTAGGTGTCGACCACGCGCTGCCAGGGATCCTGCTGGGTCTGTTTGAGGCCGAGCGAGATGCGCTGGCGATCGCGGTCGATGTCGAGCACCTTGACGGGGACGTTCTGGCCGATCGACAGCACCTCGGAAGGGTGGTTGACGTGGCTCCAGGAGAGCTCCGAGATGTGGATCAGGCCGTCGATGCCGTCGAGGTCGACGAAGGCGCCGAAGTCGACGATGTTCGAGATCGAGCCCTCGACGACCATGCCCGGCTGGAGGCGATCGAGGATCTGCTGGCGGACCTCCTTGCGCTCCTCCTCGAGCACGGCGCGGCGCGAGAGCACGACGTTGTTGCGCGAGCGGTTGAGCTCGATGACCTTGCACTCGATCGGCTGGCTCATGAAGTCGTCGAGGTTCTGGACGCGGCGGATGTCGACGAGCGAGGCGGGCAGGAAACCGCGCACCCCGAGGTCGACGATCAGGCCGCCCTTGACGACCTCGATCACCGTCCCCTCGACGGGCTCGCCGGACTCGGCGGCGCCCTCGATGCGTCGCCACGCCTTCTCGAACCGGGCGCGCTTCTTGGACAGGATGAGGCGGCCGTCCTGGTCCTCCTTGGTGAGGACGAGCGCGTCGACCTCCTCCCCGAGCGCCACCTCCTGCGAGGCGTCGACCGCCTTGCGGATCGACAGCTCCTTCTGGGGGATCACGCCCTCGGACTTGTAGCCGACGTCGATCAGCACCTCGTCCTTGTCGATGCGCACGACCTGGCCGGTGAGGACGTCCCCCTCGCTGAAGGCGATCAGCGTGGCGTCGTAGTTGGGGACGATCTGCCCGTCGACCTCGATCAGGAGGCCGTCGGAGCCCTCGACGGTGCGAGCAGGAGTGGGTGCCTCGGCGGTCGCCACGAGCGCTTAGGGTAGCGCTCTGGTGGGCGCGTCGCCGCGCAGAGCGGCGGCCTATTGAGCGACGCGCACGCGAGCGGATAGCCTGGGCATGGACATGCCGAGGCGGCGAACCAAACGCGGCACCCAGCGCACCGACCTCTCCGGCGAGTTCGACGCCGTCGTCTGCGGAGCGAGCTTCGCGGGGCTCGCCGTGGCGCGCGAGCTCGCCGGGGCACGGCGGGCAGACGACGGCGCGGCCCCACGCGTGCTCATCCTCGACCGCTACGAGATCGGCGAGCGGCAGACCTCGGCCTGCGCGGCCCCGACGCGCTGGCTCGAGGCGCTCGATCTCGTGCCCGCGATCCGTCAGACCTTCCCCGACCTCGTCGTCAACACGCCCTACGGGACCTCGCGCTACCGGCTGCCGTTCACGTTCTCGACCTTCGACTACCCGACCCTCTGCCACCTGCTCGACGACCAGAACGACGCCGAGTTCGAGACCGCCAAGGTCGAGGGGCGAGAGGGCACGACCGTCCGCACCGACCGTGGCGAGCTGTCGGCGCCGCTCGTGGTCGACGCGCTCGGGTGGCGGCGAATCCTCGCGGCCGACGAGGGCTACCAGCCCCCGGACGCACCGCTCTCGCGCGGGCTCGAGGTCCATCCCGGCGGCAACGGCCGCGACCTCGAGATCTGGGTGGATCGCTCGTACGTACCCGCGGGCTACTCGTGGAGCTTTCCCGCGCGCGACGAGCTGCGGGTGGGCGTCGGCTCGTTCGACCCCCGCTTTCACGTCAAGGACTCGACCGTGCGCCTCGCCGGCGACCTCGACGTCGACGCCGTCCACTACCAAGGCAACTGGATCCCCCACAAGCTGCGGCCCGCCGCCGAGGACGGCGTCTTCTTCGCCGGCGACTCGGCCGGTCACTGCCTGCCGCTGACCGCCGAGGGCATTCGCACCGCGCTCTACTTCGGCCTCGCCTGCGGGCGCGAGTTGCGCGCCGTGGTCGAGGGCCGCTCGACGCGCGAGGAGGCGTTACGCAACTACGCCGCCTTCAGTGCCTCCCACCGCCACGCCTTCGAGACGATGCTGCTCGTGCAGCGGCTCGTCCCGCGCGTACCCCCGCCGCTGCTCGGGCCGATCATCCGCGCGCTGGGGACCAAGCGCTTCGTCGACTGGTCGTTCGGCCACTACCTGGAGATCGCGCCGCCGGAGTTCGTCGAGGGCGCCGCGGCGACCGGCCACTCGCCCCCTGCCGGCGGCCGGGCCACGCGCGTTGGCACGGAGGTCGCTTCTCAGGCGGCGTAGGCCTGGACGCCGGGGATGTCCGGGTTCGAGCACGGGCAGGCGTTTATGGGGAGTGGGCCGTGCTGGGCTCGAACCAGCGACCCCCAGCTTGTCGAGCTGGTGCTCTCCCAACTGAGCTAACGGCCCGGGGCGGGGCGAGGATATCAAGGGCAGGGGCCTCGGCGGCATGGCTGCCGCGGCGCGGCTCTGGCCGTCCCGAGACCCTCATCCGCTGGCGACCGTCCCCGCTTCCACCCAAGGCGACGACCGGAATCGAACCGGTGTAAACGGCTTTGCAGGCCGCCGCGTAACCACTCCGCCACGTCGCCGCGGAGAGAAAGGCTAGCGCTGGGCTCGGAGTCCTCGACTCGCCGCTCGGCGGGTTTGAGACGCCCCGCCCCGGGCATCGTCTCGACCATGGCGAAATGGACGGCCGCCGCGATCCCCGACCAGAGCGTCCGGACCGTGGTCGTCACCGGTGCCAACAGTGGGATCGGTCTCGTCGCCGCGCGCGAGCTCGCG
>JACCUC010000207.1 GCA_013812065.1 Thermoleophilaceae bacterium
CTTGAGGCGCTGCGCGGCGGCGGCCTGGTCGGCCACCTCGCCGGCGCCGAGACGGCTCCCCACGGCCGCCACGACACCGGGGGCCACCCCGGCGAGGGCCGCGGCGACGCGCAGCGGGATCGGCGCCACGTCGATCTCTCCCCGATCCCTCTCGATGCCCCTGACCACGGCCGCCGCGACGTCGTCCGGCGACGGGAGATGAACCCCCCGCGGCAGCTCGATGCGCGCGTCCGCCCACATGCCGGCCTCGGCGATGAAGCTCGGAAAGACCGCGGTGGCGCCCACGCCGGCGCCGCAGAGCTCTGCCCGCAGGGAGGCGGCGAACCCGCGCAAGCCGTACTTCGTCGCCGCGTAGACGGACGTGCCCGCCGAGGGCATCTTGCCGTTGAGCGAGGAGAGGAAGACGAGGTGGCCTCCACCGCGCTCGACCATGGGGGGGACCAGCGCCCGCGCCAGCTGGATCGGCGCGCGCAGGTTCACGTCGAGGGCACGGTCGATCTCCTCGGGAGCGAAGCTATCGAGGCGACCGCTGGCGGGGAGACCGGCGTTGGCCACGAGCACGTCGACGTGGCCGGCTCGCTCAGGCAGGCCGACCACGTCGTCGTGAACCGCCAGGTCGGCTACGAGCGGCTCGATCCGGTCGCCGAGCTCGGACCGAAGCGCCTCGAGCGCATCCTCGCGCCGACCCGTGGCGACGACGGTCGCGCCGCGGGCGTGCAGGGCACGAGCGATCGCGCGACCGAGACCGCCAGTGGCGCCGGTGAGGAGGACGCGACGGCGATCGAGCGATAGTCCCACGGGACGGCGATCGTACTTCTCCCCCCGCTTCGGACCTACCCCCGCTCGGCGAACGCCACCTCGCGGTCGGGGCAGACCGCCCATCCGCCGTCTCGCCAGCGCACCCGCGTCCCGTCCGCCAGCCGCACCGTCGCCCGCCCCAGCTGCGGCTCGCCCCAGAGCGTGGCCTCGAGCGGACGCTCGCGCTCGGGCGTGTCCCCGAGCCCACCGGCGACGTGCTCCTCCGGATACGTGACGACCAGCGAGCCCCGCCTCACCCAGACGGGTATCCGTCCCAGCGGAGCCGGGGCGAGCAGCTCGCGCCCACCCGACATCGCCTCGCCCGTCCAGAAGTCGATCCACTGCCCTCGTGGAAGGTATACGCGACGCTCGCGCACCCCCTCCTCGAGCACCGGCGCCACCCACAGCGCCGGCCCGTAGCCGAACGCGTCGGCGGTCGTCCAGCCGCGCGGGTCGTCTGGGTCGGTCAGGCACAGAGGACGCACGATCGGCAGACCGCAAAGCGCGGCGGTGGCGGCTGCCGCGCGCGTGTAGGGAACGAGCCGCTCGTGGAGCACCACGAGCTCGCGATACAGCTCGAGGGTCTCGCGGTCGTAGGTCCACGCCTCCTGCTCGAAGCGACCGTGGGAGTGCAGCAGCGGCGTGAAGCACCCGAACTCCAGCCAGCGCACAAGCAGCTCCTTGGGGCATCGCTCGACGAGGCGCTTGCCGAGATAGCCGCCCACGTCGTGCGACCAGTTCGAGAAGCCGGTGGCCGCCGCCGAGAGCGTGGCGCCGACGAGCGCCCCCAGCGACCAGAAGTCGCTCACCTGGTCGCCGCCCCAGGTGACTCCCTCGGCCTGGGCGCCGGTCCACGCGCTGCGGGCGAAGAGGACGCCGCTCTGCGGGTGAGCGTCGTCGAGGGCGCGCTGCATCGACCGTCGGTAGAGGCCGCCGTAGGCCCACGCCGCCTGGGCGCCGCGACGCCCGTCGGCGAACCGAACGTCCTCCGGGAGGTAGTAGCCCTCGCCGTCGTCGGCCTTGATGCCCTCCACTCCGAGCTCGAGCACCGGCCGGGCGAGCTCGCGCCACCACGCGTCGGCAGCCTCGGACGTGAAGTCGACCGGCGAGCCCGTGCCCATCCACCACTGGGCGACGTAGGGCTCGTCGCCGTCGGGTCTGCGGACGAAGTGGCCCGCCGCGGCGCCCTCGGCGTAGTTCTCGGCCGGCTCGGCGTGGAGTCGCTCGGACTCGGCGTCGGGCGGTCGCTGGCCGTCGTTTGACTCGAGGTTGACCCACGGCGCGACCCACACCACCGTGCGCACTCCGGCTTGCCGCATGCGCGCGATCAGCCCGGGTGCGTCGGGAAACTGATGCGGGTTGAAGCGCCAGGTGTTGTACTGGGTCTCCCACGGCGAGTCGATGACGATCGCGTCGAGCGGCAGGTCGTGGCGGGCGTAGCCGTCGAAGTCGTCCTCGACATCCCTCTGATGTGCGTAGACGTCGCGGCTCTTCCAGTGCCCGTAGGCCCACTCGGGCAGGAGCGCGGGCAGGCCGGTGAGGCGCAGCAGCGAGCGCAGCCGCGCGGTCGGGGTCGGGCTCGTGAGCAGATGCAGTCGCAGCGCACCCTCGCCCGCACGCGTCGAAACCTCGACCGGCGCGCCGAGGTCGACTTCGGCGCCAGGGCCGTTGGCCTCGAGCCAGACCGCGTAGCCGGCGCTCGAGACAAGCCACGGCACCGGAGCGCAGTCGCCCATGGGCACTCCGCCCACGTCAAGCATGTCGGGGGGACAGTCGGGACCGGTGTAGCGGCGATCGGCTCCGAGCCGCACCCGGCGGCCGGACTGGTCGAGACGGTGGCCGTGGTTGGCGCCGAGGCCGACGAACCGCTCCCCGGGCGCGGCCGCCCAGCGCGCGCCGAGGCGCAGAGGCTCGTCCGCGACCTCGAACGCGATCACGACGCGCTCGGGCTCCAGCCGAATCTGCAGGCAGAAGCGCCGGCCGGCCCCGGTGAGCGTCCCATTCAGCTCGAGTCCACCCGCGCGCGCGACGGCACCGTCCACCCGCTCGATCAGCTCCGGCGCCTCGAGCTGCTCGGAGGCGATCACGCCCTCGGTCGGCTGCAGGAAGCGGTCATGGCTCTCTCCGACCGCGGCCCAGAAGGTGAGCTCGGGGGGCAGTGGCTCTCCCGAGCGCTCGAGCGTCAGCGAGAAGGGATCGAAGCGGACCCGCAGCGACAGCGGCCGGCGGTCAAGGCGCGCCTCGCCCGCCTCGATCGACAGGCGCTCGCTCACGGAGGACGATCTTCTCCGCCGGCGGTCGCGCGGTGTTTCCGTCCTGTGAACGGCGAGCTGCGTTCACAGCCTCGTCACACCAGGTTCTCCGCCCGATAACCCCCGGCTGAGCAGGCGACTTAGTCTCGTCAAGACCACGAGAAGAGGAGCCAAGATGATCCAGCCACCGAAGAGCAGGGTCGACCTTCACTGTCACTCGACGGCCTCCGCGGTCGGGAAGCTCGGCGTCCAGCGCGCGCTCGGGCTGCCCGAGTGCGCGACTCCGCCCGAGGAGGTCTACGAGCTCGCGAAACGCCGCGGGATGGACTTTGTGACGATCACCGACCACGACGCGATCGACGGCGCGCTCGAGATCGCCGACCGGCCGGACGTGTTCATCTCGGAGGAGCTGACCGTGAGCTTCCGCGGGGAGCCCCAGGCTGTGCACGTCCTCTGCTACGGCATCGACGCTGACGACCACGAGTGGCTGCAGCGTCACTCAGACGACGTCGAGGCCTGCGCCGAGTACCTGCACGCGCACAACATCACCTGCGCGCTCGCCCATCCCTTCTTCGCGGTGGCGGCACCGCTCGCGGCTCGCCATCGCCGCCGTCTAGCGGAGCTCTTTCCCATCTGGGAGACCCGCAACGGGTCGCGGGCGCGGGAGCTCAACCTGCCGGCGGCCGTGTACATCGACACCCACGGCGGAACGAGCGTCGGCGGCTCAGACGACCACGCGGGCATAGACATCGGGCGGACCTTTACCGAGACCCCGCCGGCGGCGACGCCCGAGGAGCTCCTGGAGCATCTGCGCGGAGGCCGTGCCGAGACCCGGGGCGAACAGGGCAGCGCCGCCAAGTGGGCCCACGCGGCGATGGCGCTCGGCATTCGCGTGCTCGGCGGGAGCGATGCCCCGGTCGACGGCTGGCACGCGCGTCCCGCGGCGGTCCTCGAGCTCGTCCAGCGCGTCGTGCGCGAGGGGGACGCC
>JACCUC010000214.1 GCA_013812065.1 Thermoleophilaceae bacterium
CTCCCGCTGCGGCCCGCGGTCGCTCTCCTGCGCGGCCTGCAGGACGGACTCGGGCGCGGCCTCGGCCCCGTCGAGGCCCTCGCCGGGGCCGCCCTGGGCCTTCCCCGCGAGGCGCGAGCCGGACTCGAGGGCGCCCTGCGCCGGCTCGAGGGCGACTACTCGGAGGACGAATGGGGCTTCGACGAGGGCTTCGCCGACGCCGTCTCGCCGCTGCTCGAGATGATGTACGACCGCTGGTGGCGGGTGGAGGCGCTCGGCGTGCCCAACGTCCCTGCTCACGGCCGCGCCCTGCTCGTGGCCAACCACGCGGGCGTCCTTCCGTGGGACGCGGCCATGATCGCGGTCGCGGTCATGCGGGAGCATCCGCTGCCCCGCCACGTGCGCTTCCTCGTCCTGCGGTGGGCCTTCGACCTGCCCTGGCTGTCGACGGCGGTCCGCAAGCTCGGCGGAGCCGCGGCCTCCCCCTACAACGCGATCCGCATGCTCGAGCAGGACCAGCTCGTGGCCGTCTTTCCCGAGGGCGCGCGCGGGATCGGCAAGGACTGGTCCGAGCGCTACCGGCTGCAGCGCTTCGGCCGCGGGGGGTTCGTGGAGATCGCGCTGCGCACCGGGGCCCCGATCGTCCCCGTGGCCGTCGTCGGCAGCGAGGAGATCTACCCGAAGCTCGCCGACGTGCGCCCGCTGGCCAAGCTCATCGGCGCGCCGTACTTCCCGATCACCCCGACCTTTCCGGCGCTCGGTCCGCTCGGTGCGGTGCCCCTGCCCTCGCGCTGGCGGATCGAGTTCTGCGAGCCGATCGAGACCGCCTCCCTCGGGCCCGAGGCGACCGACGACCGCCGCTTGGTGCTCGAGCTCGCCGAGCGCGTGCGCGAGACCATCCAGGAGCGCCTGCTCACAGGGGTAATCGAACGCGGCTCGGCATTCGTCCGGCGGCGCCGTCCCTTCGGCGACCCGCGCCGGACCGACCGGTTAGGGTGAGCCGATGGGCTTCCGCTCGACGAGCGAGTTCCGCGAGGTCATGGACCAGGTCTTCGAGATGATGAGCACCGACGAGGACATGGGTCCGCGCCTGCGCGAGGCCGAGGTCCCGCAGCGCTTCGACTTCCCGGACATGGACCTCGTGGTCAACATCGCCCACGCCCCGGAGGTGCGGGACGGCCACCACCTGCGCTGGGAGTGGTCGAACGACGTCGACTGGGACTGCGAGGTCGAGATGCGGATGGACTCGGATGTCGCCAACCGTTATTTCCAGGGTGAGGAGAACGTGGCCCTGGCGATCGCGCGGAGGCGCATCAAGACCTCGGGCAACGTCAAGAAGGCGCTGGCGCTGATCCCGATCACCAAGCCGCTGTTCCCGCGCTACCGCGAGCTGCTCGAGGAGCGCTACCCGCACCTCGTGGCGTAGGTCGCGGCGGTCACTCCCTCGACCCGGCCGCTAGCGTGACGAGGCGAGGTCGAGCCGGATGACCTCTCGCAGGCGACCTGTCCGGGGGATATGAAGCTCAGGAATGCAGCGGAGCAGGCCGGCGTCACGCCGGAGACCCTCAGAAGGTGGGCCAACTCGGGGGTGATTCCCCAGATCGACGGCCAGATCGACGAGTGGCCGCCCGCCGCGGTCGCCCATGCGCGCATCGTCGCCCGCCTGCGCGAGCGCGGGCACAGCCTGGAGCGCATCCGCGAGGCCACCGCTCAGGGCCGCCTCGCGTACGGCTACATCGAGGATCTCTTCCGGGATCGCGACGGCGAGCTTTCGCTCGAGGAGGTGGCGCGCGAGACGGGGCTCGAGGCCCAGCTCATCGAGCGGCTGTGGTCGAGCCTCGGCCTGCCGACCGACGCGCTCGAAGGCCTGGCCGAGGAGGATGTCCAGGCTCTCCGGTACATCTCCTCGGTGCTCGAGGCTGGGTTTCCGCTCGTGGCCTTCCTGCAGATCGCGCGGGTGTGGGGCCAGGCGCTGTCCCAGATCGCCGACGCCGAGGCGCGCCTGTTCCACCACTACGTGCACGAGCCGCTCATGCGTGACGGCGTGCCAGGCCTGCAGATGGCCGAGGAGATGGAGAACCTGGCCG
The DNA here is from genome assembly GCA_013812065.1 of Thermoleophilaceae bacterium. Classification (GTDB taxonomy): domain Bacteria; phylum Actinomycetota; class Thermoleophilia; order Solirubrobacterales; family Thermoleophilaceae; genus JACCUC01. Next base: position 2,067 of record JACCUC010000214.1, read on the forward strand.
GCGACCTGCTCCCGCTCGCCTCGCCGATCATGGACTACGTCCACCAGCGCTACCTGCAGCACTTCGTCGAGCAGGACATGGTCGGCCACATGGAGATGGATCTCGGCGAGTCGGACGACCTCGACGAGCTGGGCCGCCTCAACGTGGCGATCGCCTTCGCCGACCTCGCCGGCTACACGCGCTACACCGAGGAGGAGGGCGAGGAGGAGGCGCTGTCGTTCGTCGAGCACTTCATCGACGCGGTCACCGAGACCCTGCCCAGCGGCACGCGGGTGGTCAAGACGATCGGCGACGCGGTGATGATCGTCGGCCAGGACTCACGCGCCCTGCTCGAGTGGGCGGTCGGCTTCCAGGCCCTGTTCGACGACCGCCCGGCTCCCCGCATCGGGGTGCACCGCGGAGCGGCCATCTATCGCGACGGCGACTACTTCGGCCGCGACGTCAATCTCACCTCGCGCGTGGTGGCGCGAGCGCGCGGCGGGGAGGTGCTCCTGACCGACGCCGTGCGCGAGACCGCCGAGCGACTCGGCCATCTCCACCTCGAGGACGTCGGGCAGGTGAAGCTCAAGGGGTTCGACGAGCCGCGCGTGCTGTCGCGGGCGACGCAGTCCGAGACCGAGAAGTAGCGGGGCGGGTGGTCGGGTGGAGCGACCGCTCGAAGCGGCGCGTTCGAGCGGACTCGTCCGCGCCGGAGAGCCCCTGCTCGTCCTCCTCTCCGGGGGCGTGGACTCGGTCTGCCTGCTCGAGGTGTGCGTGCGGCTGGGAGCGCGCGTCTCGGCGCTGCACGTCAACTACAGGCTGCGGGGCGGAGCCGACGGCGACGAGACGCTGTGCAAGGAGCTGTGCACCCGTTTCGAGGTCCCGGTGGCGGTCGAGCGCGTCAACCTCGCGGCCGCCGAGCCCGGCGCGACCGGAAACCTCCAGGCCGAGGCGCGCGACGCGCGCTACGCGTTCGCCGAGGCCCACGTCGCCCGGGACGGCGGTGACTACGCCGCCGCCCACACCGCCTCCGACCAGGCCGAGACCGTGCTCTACCGGCTCGCGGTCTCGCCGGGGCGCCGAGCGCTGCTCGGCATGGAGGCTCGGCGCGGGCGGCTCGTGCGGCCGCTGCTCGAGGTGACGCGCTCCGATACGCGCGCTTACTGCGAGGCGCGGGAACTCCCGTGGCGCGAGGACCCCTCGAACGCCGACCCGCGCTTTGCCAGGGCGCGCGTTCGCCACGAGGTGCTGCCGGTCCTGCGCGCGCTCTCGCCGGCGGCCGAGCGGACGATCGCCGAGACGAGCCTCCTCCTGAGCGACGAACAGGAGGTTCTCGAGGCCGCGGTCGACGAGGCGCTCGCCCGGCTCGGCGAGCAGGCGATCCCGCTGGCCGAGCTCCGGCGTCTGCCCGCGGGCCTGGTCCGTCTCCTGCTGAGGCGCGTGGCGGAGGACGCGGCGGGGGAGCCCCGCTCGCTCTCGCGCGCGGAGGCCGACGCGGTGCTGGCACTCGGAGAGCGCGGTGGGACGCAGGCCCTCGATCTGGGCGGCGGCGTGCGCGCCGTGGTCGAGTACGGGGTCCTGCGCTTCTCCCGCGCGCGGGAGGGCGAGCCGCCGGCGCCCGTAAGACTGCCCGTCCCCGGATCCGTGCGCTTCGGCGGCTGGGAGGTCGAGGCGCGGCCGATTGGAACGGAGAACGTACGCGCGGGCGGCGAGGCCGAAGATGCTGCGGTGAGCCTCGCCGCGCTAGGGGACGTCGTCACCGTGCGGGCCTGGCAGGCGGGCGACCGCATGCGTCCGGTGGGGCTCGGCGGCTCGAAGTCGCTCCAGGACCTCTTCACCGACCGCAAGGTGCCGCGCGGG
>JACCUC010000297.1 GCA_013812065.1 Thermoleophilaceae bacterium
CGCCTGAGGACCCCGACGCAGCCGCGCCCCTCGACCCCGATGCGAAGCTGGCACATCCCGACGGGTCCGCGACTCACGAAGCGGCTCGGCTTCCCGAGCCGAGCGGCCCGCTGCGCTTCGCCGCCTACGCCGGGCGTGACGAGGTCATGTGCGGCGAGGCCGAGACCGTCGCCGCGCTCGCCCTGGCCTGGGGCGCGCGGCCCGTGGTCGCCCACGACTGGAAGTCGATCGCCCGCCTCGACGACGCCGTAGGGGCGTTCGAGGACGGTCCACCGCTCGCCCACGACACGAGCGTCGCCGCCTATCTTCTCGATCCGGCCCGGCGGGCCTATCCGCTCGCCGAGCTGAGCGCCGAGGCGGAGATCGGCGCACGCGTCGAGGGCGGCGACGGGGTGGCCGAGCGGGCGGTGGTCACCCGAGCGCTAGCCCAGCGCCAGTGCGCCGAGCTCTCGCAGCGCGGCCTCGAGCGCCTCTTCGGCGAGGTCGAGCTTCCGCTTGTCGACGTGCTCGTCGCCATGGAGGGGGTGGGCGTCGCCATCGAGGTGCCGCGCCTGGCCGAGATCGGCGAGCGCTTCGAGGAGCGCATCGCCGCGCTCGAGCAGGAGGTCCACGAGCTCGCCAGCGAGGAGTTCACGATCGGCTCGCCCCAGCAGCTCGCAGAGGTTCTCTTCGTGAAGCTCGGCCTCTCGCGCAAGCGCCGTGGCAAGACCGGCTTCTCGACCGACGCGCGCGTGCTCGCCGCCATCCGCGACGAGCACCCGATCGTCCGCAAGGTCGAGGACTGGCGCGAGCTGACCAAGCTCAAGAACACCTACCTCGACGCGCTCCCCGAGCTCGTCGACGAGCGTGACGGGCGCCTGCACACCACCTTCAACCAGACGGCGACGGCGACCGGACGCCTGTCGAGCACCAACCCGAACCTGCAGAACATTCCGATCCGCTCCGACGTCGGCCGCGAGATCCGCGCCTGCTTCGTGGCCCCCGAGGGCACGCGCCTCCTGTCGGCCGACTACTCGCAGGTCGAGCTGCGGGTGCTCGCACACATCGCCGGCGAGGATGCTCTCAAGGAGATCTTCAAGCGCGGGGAGGACGTGCATACCGCCACCACCGCCGAGATGTTCGACATCCCGTTGGACCGCGTCGACAAGCGCCAGCGCGACCGCGCCAAGATGATCAACTACGGGATCGTCTACGGGCTCTCGGCCTACGGGCTCGCCGACCGCCTCCAGATCCCGCAGGACGAGGCGCAGGAGTTCATCGATCGCTACCTCGGCCGCTTCCCGCGCGTGCGCGACTTCATCCGCGACACGATCGCCCAGGCCTTGAACGACGGCTACGTGACGACCCTGTTCGGCCGCACGCGCCGGATCCCCGAGCTGCGCGCCCGCCAGCGCCAGACCCAGCTCCTGGGCGAGCGCCTGGCGGTCAACACCGTGATCCAGGGGACCGCGGCCGACATCATCAAGGTGGCGATGGTCCGCAGCCACCGTGCGCTGCGCGAGTCCGGCCTCGCCACGCGGCTCGTGCTCCAGATCCACGACGAGCTGCTGTTCGAGGCGCCCGAGGAGGAGATCGACGCGGCTTCGGAGATCGTCCGGCGCGAGATGGGCAGCGCGTTCGAGCTCGACCCACCGCTGGCGGTCGATCTCGGCGTGGGGGGCAACTGGCTCGAGGCCAAATGAGCTCCCCGCGGGATGGATAACCAGGGCCTTGCCATCCTCGCCACCGTCGTGGCGGGCGGATTCATCGCACTCCAGGCGCCGATCAACGCCGGGCTCGGCCGGGCCGTGGCCTCCCCGCTCGCCGCCGCCTCGATCTCGTTTGCGGTCGGCACGGCGGCGCTCGTCACCATCACCCTGCTGTTCTCGGCCGGCTACGGCGGCGTGGGAGGGGCGAGCGGGCTCGGCTGGGTCTACCTCACCGGCGGGCTGCTCGGGGCGGTGTACGTGACCACGGCGCTGATCACGGTGCGCACGCTCGGGGCGGGTGCGGTGACCGCGGCGACGGTCACCGGGCAACTCGTCACATCGATCGCGCTCGACCGGATCGGCGCCTTCGGACTCACCGAACGCCCAGTCTCATGGTCGCGGCTGCTGGGCGTGGCCCTGCTCGCAGGGGGTACCTTCCTGGTCGTGCGCGGGCGCTGAGCCAGCGCTGCTCCCAGATCTCTCGGCGAGGCTTGCGCCGATGCCGCAGACGACCTAAGATCGCTCCAAGCGATCAAAGGAGGATGGATGTCGGAGGAGGACGTCAGCACGCTGCGCAGGGCCTATGAGGCGTTCAACCGGGGCGACATGGATGGGGCGGTCCAGGCCTTCGATCCCCAGATCGAGTGGCACGAGCTTGAGGGAAACCCTCAAGCACCGGGCACCTTCCGCGGCACCAATGCGGTCGTCAACGAGGTCTTTGCCACCATTCCTGGAAACTGGGAGGAGTTCGAGGCCGATCCTCACGACTTCATCGACGCCGGCGAGCACATCATCGTCACCGGCCACTTCCGGGGGCGACCGAAGGGGAATGGCGGCACGCTCGACGCCCACTTCGCCCACGTTTGGAGGATGCGCGACGGCAAGGCCGTCCACTTCGTCAACTACACGGACACGATGATGTGGGCGCGGGCGATGGGCCGGGCGTAGCGGGGCTCGCGAGCACCCCAAGGCCGCATGCTCGCTCTCCTCTACGACGTCCACGGCAATCTGCCCGCCCTCGAGGCCGTGCTCGCCGACGCGGAGCGCGCCGGCGCTCGCCGCTACCTGCTTGGCGGCGACTATGCCCTCTTCGGCCCCCGGCCGGAGGAGACCATCGCCCGCCTCGACGCCCTGTCGGGCGCCGCGTGGATACGCGGCAACGGCGAGCGCTGGACGGCCGCCCCGGCCGAGGCGCCCGACTCGGAGCTCGTGCAAGACGCGATCACAGCCTGTGCCGAGGCGCTGGGAGAGCAGCGCGTGCGGCGGCTCGCGGATCTTCCCGAACAGGCGATCCTCGACGGCGTCCGCTATTGCCACGGCTCACCGATCTCCGACGTGCTCTCCTTCTTCCCGGAGCCGGCGGACGACGAGGCGGAGCTGCTCGCGGACGTGACCGAGCCGCGGCTCGTCTTCGGCCACACGCACCTCGCCTTTCGGCGGCGCGCTACGAGCCCCAGTGGGAGCGGGGTCGAGCTCATCAACCCCGGCAGCGTGGGGATGCCCTTCGACGGCGACCCCGGCGCTGCATACGCGCTAGTCGCCGACGACGGCGAGCTCGAGCACCGTCGCGTAGCGTATGACCACGGGGCCGCTGCGGCAGCCGTGCGCGAGCGCTTCAGCGGTGACTGGGCGGACACCGTGGCGCGGCGGATCGAGTTGGCGCGCTCCGACGTCGAGTGAGCGGACTAGGCGGTCGCCGCCCCTGACCGCTGTTAGGTTTCTCGCGGTGGCACGGGGAAGACGGATGCGCATCGTGAGGCCGTTCGGGTCGGGCAGTCCGGCGCGGCACACTCTGGCCGCGCAGCCGGCGGCCTCGGCGTAGCGCACCGAAGCATGCGCCTGCTCCCTCGCCGGGACCCCGGCTTCTTCCGCCTCTTCGGCGAGGCGGGCGCGAACGCCCTGCGGGCTGCCGAGCTGCTCGAGCGGCTCATGCGCCGCTGGCCCGAGGACGAGGGCCTGGGCCGGGAGATTCTGATCGCCGAGCAGGAGGGCGATCGGATCACCCACGACCTGATCCACCTGCTCAACACCACTCGCGGCCGGGCGCCTATCGAGCGGGAGGACGTGCACGCGCTCGCCACTGCCCTCGACGACGTCGTCGACCTCACCGAGGAGGTGGCCGACTTCCTCGCCCTGTACGGGATCGAGGCGCCCATGGACCAGGCCCAGGCGCTCGCCGGGATCCTGCTCGAGGCATGCCGCAACCTCTCCAAGGCTCTCGGGAACCTCGCCGACATGGGCTCGGTGAGCCCCTACCTGGTCGAGGTCAACCGGCTCGAGAACGAGGGCGACCGGATCGTCCGCGAGGCGCTCGCCTCTCTGTTCGCGGGCGGGATCGACCCGATCCTGATCATCCGCTGGAAGGACGTGTTCGAGCGGCTCGAGCAGGCGATCGACGCTTGCGAGACCGTGGCCCACATCCTCGAGGGAATCGCGGTCAAGCGGGCTTAACCCGCTACCGGGTCTGTGCTGCCGCGGCGAGCTCGGCGAGGCGGTCGAGCTCCTCCTCGCTCGACCAGGCTCCGACCGACGCCCGGACCAGGCCCCGGCCCGGCAGGTCGCGCACGACGAAGCCCGCCGCGGCCAGGCGCTCGACCTCCGCGGCGGCGTCGCCGGCCGCCCAGGAGACGAGCGT
>JACCUC010000330.1 GCA_013812065.1 Thermoleophilaceae bacterium
TCGCGGCGCTCGCGGCGTTGCTCGTCGTCCAAGCGCTCAAGGGCCTCGCCGAGGACGGCGGCCTTGCTCTGGTGGTGCTCGCGCTGGCCCTGGGAGCGACGGGCGCACTGGCCTACGCGCGGGTGGCGGGGGTGCGCTCGTTCCTCACCGTGCTCGCCCCCGCGCCGGCCGTCTTCCTGGTCCTCTTCCTGCTTCTCTCCCCGGCCTCGCGGCTCACGCTCGGCGGCCAGAGCGAGGCGCGCGCCGACCCCGTGTCGGCCAGGGCACCGGTGGTGATGGTCGTCTTCGACGAGCTGCCGCTGGTCTCACTCCTCGACGCGCGCGGGCGGATAGACGCGCGGCGGCTGCCGAGCTTCGCTGCGCTCGCGGGCGACGCGACCTGGTTTCCCAACGCGACCACGCTGAGCGACCAGACCACCAAGGCGGTGCCGGCGATCCTGAGTGGACGCCAACCGCGTGCCGGAGGGTCGCGCTCGAGTGTCTCGGGCGCGCTGCCGATCGCCGCCGATTACCCGAACAACCTGTTCACCATGCTCGGCGAGCGCTACCGCCACAACGTCTCCGAGGAGGTGACGACCCTCTGCCCCGAGGACCTGTGCGACGACCGTCGCAAGGGCGGGCCCGTCGCTCGCGCCCGCTCGCTCGCCTCGGATCTCGGGCTCGTCTACCTGCATCTCGTGCTGCCCGAGCCGCTCACAGAGCGGCTTCCATCGGTCAGCGACACATGGGGCGAGTTCGGGGGCGCCGACGGGTACTCCGGCGGCCGTGGGGGCGAGCGAGGCGCCCGGGCCGAGGTCGAGTCTGCCCTCGAGGGGGCTCGGGCCGAGCGCTTCGACGAGTTCCTCGCCGGGGTCGGGAACGGCGGTGGACCCTCGCTCGACTTCAAGCACTCGATGTTTCCGCACGTGCCGTGGGAGTACCTGCCCTCCGGGCGCCGCTACCGCACGGGCGCAAACGAGCCCGTGCCGGGGCTCGTGCCCCCGAGCGGAACCCAGCCCTTCCGCGACGACTTCCTGGTCGAGCAGGCCTACCAGCGCCACCTGCTCCAGGTGGGCTACGCCGACCGGCTGCTCGGTCGGCTGCTCGCGCGGCTGCGCGACCGCGGCGTCTACGACCGAGCGGCGATCGTCGTGGTCGCCGACCACGGCGTGAGCTTTCGGCGCGGGCTCGACCGCCGCGGCCCGGTCGAGCGAAACGTCGAGGACATCGCCTCGGTGCCGCTCCTCGTCAAGGCGCCCGGTCAGCGCGATGGACGCTCCGACGACGCCTACGTGCGCACCCACGAGGTGCTGCCGACCCTCGCCGACGTGCTCGGCGTGCGCCTGCCCTGGCGCGTCGACGGGCGCTCGGGGTTCTCGGCCGCGGCCGGACGGCGCTCGTCGGTCGAGGTCCTGCGGCGCTCGGGGAAGCCGATCGTGCTCGCTGGGCGGGAGTTCGAGCGCCGCCGGGCGGCGGCGGTCGCGCGCCAGGCCGCGCTGTTCGGCTCGGGCGGCTCGGGGCTGTACCGCGTCGGCCCCAACCCGGAGCTGATCGGGCGACCGGTGACCGACCTGCCGGTCGGCCGGGGCGGCGGAGCGCGCGCTCGGTTCAAGAGCCGCGGCCGGCTGCGCGCCTACGATCCGCGCTCGGGCTTCTCGCCCTCGCACGTGGTGGGGCAGTTGCGCGGGTCGCGTCCGAGCGGCGGCGAGTCGCGCGAGCTCGCCGTCGCGGTCAACGGGCGCATCGCCGCGGTTGCGGAGAGCCACCGCTCTCGCGACGGTGAGGACGAGTACTTCTCCGCCCTCGTGCCGGAGTCCGCGCTTGCGCCCGGGCGCAACGCCGTCGAGTTGTTCGAGGTCACGCGCGCAGAGGGCGGAGAGCTCCGGCTCGCGTCGCTCGGGCGAGCCTGAGCGGCCGCCGTGCCGAGCGCGTGGCTGGTGCTGCCGACCTACAACGAGGCCGGCAACGTGGAGGCGCTCGTGCGTGCCGCGCTCCCTGAGCTCGCCGCCGCGACCGGCCCGGACGCCCATCGGATCCTGATCGTCGACGACTCCTCCCCCGACGGCACCGGGGCGATCGCTGACCGCCTCGCCACCGAGCTCGACGCCGTAGAGGTGCTTCACCGCTCCGCCAAGGAAGGGCTCGGGCGCGCCTATCTCGCCGGCTTCCGTCGAGCCCTCGATGCGGGCGCCGAGCTCGTCCTCGAGATGGACTCCGACCTCTCGCACGACCCCGTGGACATCCCTCGCCTCGTCGAGGCCGGCCGCGACGCCGATCTGGTGCTCGGCTCGCGTTACGTCGAGGGCGGTGGGATCGTCAACTGGGGACTCGGGCGGCGACTCCTGAGTCGCGGCGGCTCGTGGTACGCGCGCACGGTCCTCGGCGTCCCCATCCGCGACCTGACCGGCGGCTTCAAGTGCTTTCGCCGGGAGGTGCTCGAGCGGCTCGACCTCGCGACCGTGCACGCGGGCGGCTACGGCTTCCAGGTCGAGCTGACCTATCGGGCGCTCGAGGCCGGCTTCCGCGTCCGGGAGATACCGATCGTCTTCCACGAGCGCCACGCTGGGGCGTCGAAGATGAGCGGGCGGATCGCCCTCGAGGCGGTGTGGAAGGTGCCGGCGCTGCGGCTGCGGTCGGCGGGGAAGTCGCATAGAGATCGGAGCGGCCGGCTGTAAGACATGCTACTCTGATCGTATGACGATGCTGAGCTTCCGCGTCGCCGAGACCGAGGCCGCCGAGGCTCAGCGTTGGGCGAAGATCCTCGGTGTGGACCGTTCAGAGCTCCTGCGCGAAGCGCTGCACCGGCACCTCGTCGGCCTCCGCAGCGAGCAGGACGCGCTCGTTTGGGAGGAGTCGCCGCCCACCCAGGACGAACTCTCGCTGGCTCCGATCGCCGACTGGGGGCCGGCGGAAGACTGGGCCGACTGGGACGATGCGACGAGGTGAGGTTTGGTTTGCCGCCACGCCGGGCGGCGACCGGCCCGTGCTGGTGCTCACCCGCGACCCGGTCGCCGACCGCATCGATGCCGTGGTCGTCGCCGCCCTGACACGCACGAGGCGGGGGCTGGTCTCCGAGCTCGAGCTGACCACGCTGCGCGACGAAGTGCCTACCGACTGCTACGTCAACTTCGACAACGTCCACACCGTGCCGCGCACGGCATTCCGGCGGCTCGTCGTGGCTCTCTCGCCCGCCCGCATGGCGCAAGCCTGCCGCACACTGCGCGACGCCGTCGGCTGCTGAGGGGACTGCCAGCGGACCGGCGCTTGCTACGCGGTAACGCGCCGCACCCACTCTCGGTCACGTCGCCCGAGACCGCCGCAACCTCGGCGAGCGCGTCGCGCTCGGCCACCCGCGGTTCGCCCGCTCTGTCCAGACGGCGATTAGCAGTCCAGGCTGTCTGCGGGTCGTGAGGCGGCAGCGCTCATTCTCGTCCACTCCATCGGCGACCAAGTAGGCGTCTCGCGAGTGAGGAGCCGGAGCCGACGGAGGGGAGAAGATCGAATCGGATACGCCACCGCGAAGCGACGCGGAGGCTCTTGAGCTGTTCCTGCTTTCACGCGGAGGCGGAAGCCGACTCTAGGCTTGTCTCACGGTGGCGCGTGATCCCGAAGAGTTTGAACGGGCCCGGCACGCGCGACAACAGACGAGCGACGATCTTGTGGCGTCGACCGCCCGGATGAGGCTGGTCGTTGCTGGGCCGGGCACCGGTAAGACCCACAACTTCCGGCGAGTTCTTGAGGGCGCGGGCGGGGGACTGGCCCTGACCTTCATCCGGGCGCTGATGCGCGAACTGGATCGCGACCTCGGCGATCTCGCGCAGGTCAACACCTTCCACGGATACTGCAAGCGCGTCGCTCACACGCTCGGCGGCACCGATGGGCTCAGCAGCCACTTCCACTACTTCCCGTTCCTACCGCGCTTGGTGGTCGAGGATCTGAAGGTGCTAGGCCACGGCGGGCTCAAGCCGGGCGAGATCGATCACCTGTTCCACGTCATGGAGGACGAGGACGAGGTCCTGAGGATGAGCCTGCGGATCGGGAGCTACTACGACGCCGTAGGTCACACGGACATCGTCTACCGCGTTCAGAAACACCTCGAAGCAAACCCTGAGGCGATCCCGGAGCACGGGTCATCGTTGTCGACGAGTATCAGGACTTCAATCTCCTGGACACGCGGCTGATCGACACGCTCGCGGACCGGAGCCCGGTGGTGATCGCTGGCGACGATGACCAGGCACTCTACGCCTTCCGCGACGCGACTCCGGAGTTCATCCGCGAGCTCGCGGAGCGCGACGTCGTCGCCAGGTTCCATCTCCCGTATTGCAGCCGCTGCACCGAGGTGGTTGTGGAGGCCGTGAACCAGCTGGTGCAGGAGGCGCAGGAGCGGGGGAACCTCGCCGACCGTATCGATCGCACGTTCCTGTGCTACCTGCCGGAAAAGGCCGAAGACAGCGACGCCCACCCGAAGCTCATCCATGCGGCGTGCAGCGTTGAGTCGAACAAGTCCCCATACATCCGCTGGTACGTGGGCGAGCAGATCGCCGCGATCCCTCAAGAGGACATCGACGTCTCCCGCGAGAAGCGCCACGCGACCGCGCTGGTGATCGGCCCGACTCACTGGGTCGTGCCGATCTATGAGTTCCTTCGGGGCGAGTTCGCCGACGTCCGGCTCCAGATCTCCGATGACGTCGCGATGACCCTGCTGGACGGCTACCGGTTGCTGGCGCGCAACGGGAAGTCGCGTCTCGGGTGGCGCATCCTCCTCCACCTCGACCCCTGCGGCGGTGTCGATGAGATTCTGAAATCGATCCACGAGGAGGGCGCGGAACTCGCCGATCTCCTCCCCGGCGACTACCGCGAACCGCACCTTCCCGTGGCAGCGTCCGTGGGGAAGCTGGTCAACGACGAGGAGCTCAGCGAGGAGGAGGCCGTGGCGCTGACTGCCGCCCTCGTCATGACCATGGAGGAGATCCTGGCGGAGCTGGCGCTAGATCCCGTGGAGCCCGACGACGTGGAAGAGGACGAGTCCGACGACGAGGGCGACGACGACGGCCCGATCATCATCTGCACGACGCTCGTAGGGGCGAAGGGGCTCTCGGCCGAGCACGTCTTCATCGTGGGAATGAACAACGGCGTCTTCCCCCGTGACCCGGGGGCGGTTACTGACGACGAGATCTGCAAGCTGATCGTCGGGCTCAGCCGTACGCGGAAGGCCTGCCACTTGATCTCATGCGGGATGTGGGCCGGCCCGCCGTTCGAGAAGCCGAGTTCCTTCTTCAACTGGCTCGGAGACATCGCCGTCGAGGAGCGCACGGTAAACAAGGATTACTGGGATTCCTGAACTGCTCGGAGCCGATCCCGGCTGAGCCACCGCCACCAAATCCGAGACGTGCGGTCGCCACGTTTCTCGCTACGACGCACGGCTTGACCGCGCGTGGCCAGTGGCAACCGTGGTGCGCGAGACTTCGGTCATGAGCCTCGACGACTTCGGCACCTGGGATCCGGGCCCGCTCGAGCCGGGTGAACGCCTGTTCATCGACACGGGCGAGCACCGCGACATGGCGGCGATCGACTATTCGCTGACCGAGGATCGCTACGTCGTCTCCTACCGCGAGGCCGGCGACGTCCTGACCACCCACGTTACGCAAGGCCGCATGTCCGACCTGCTGGTGTTCCCGATCCTCTTCGCCTATCGCCACTGGCTCGAGCTGGAGTTGAAGGCGCTCATCGCGCTCGGCCAGCGCTGGCGCGGCGAGGACATCAAGCCGATGCACACGCACAAGCTCGAGGCGCTCTGGCCGTTGGCGCGGGCGGCCATCGAGGCAGCCTTCCCGGAAGATCCTGCCGACCTTGACACCGTGGGGTCGATAGTCGATGAACTCGTGGCCGTCGACCCCGAGTCCATGAGCTTCCGCTACGCACACGACCGCAACGGCCAGGTCAACCTTCCGGCTGGCCTCGAGCGCGTCAACGTCGGCCACATCGCCGCGGTGATGTTGCAGGTGGGGATCTTGCTCGACGGCGCAGCCGACGGGATGGCCGACATGCTGGCCAACGCCGACGACTTCGGTCCGTAGTAGCGACTTGCGCTGCCGCTTCGCGCGAAGGAGAGGAGGCGTCGCTCGAGCGTTTCCGAGCCCCGCTTCAACCGAGCGAATAGGCGACAGCTACTACCGCGAGGACCATGGCTCGAACGTCCTGTAGTACTGCTTCGGGTGA
>JACCUC010000001.1 GCA_013812065.1 Thermoleophilaceae bacterium
TTGGTCGCCGGTACCTTCTTCATGGCGGTTCCTCCTGTCCTCGATCGGACTTGGTTGACGCCCCGAACGCTCCCAGCGGGAGCGGACGAGGCGGGAGGACCGCCGTTCAAAGTTCTACGAGCTTCGGGACAACCTCAAGCCGAGCATCTCCGGCACCAGCTCGTCGTAGCCCGAACCTAGCCGCCGGCGCCTGTCGAACGCCCCGGGCGTGGTGCGCGCGGCGACTGCGGCGCGGGCGCGGGCGCTGTAGGGATTGGGGATCCACCGGCCGAGGCGGAAGTTGAGGGCGGCGATGATCGGCCGGAGGCTCGGCACCGTGTAGCGGCCCATGCTCGGCGAGACGGCCGCGCCCGTCGCAGCGACCGCGGTGAACAGCGAGAGGAGCCGCTCCTTGCGCCGGGTGAGGAGGCCGGCCGGTGCCTCGCCCAGCTCCAGCTGCGACGTGGAAAAGCCGGCCTCGGCGTCGCCTGGAACGCCGCAGCGGTCGTGGCTCAGCACGAACGGCTGGAAGCGCCAGCGCCGCCCGTCCGAGCCTCGCCCGCGCACATTCGCGGTCGCGCATACGAGGAGCCGCGGGAACCGGTGCGCCGGCTCGTCCGGAGGTGCGGGGCTGAGCGGCGCGCTCCGAACCCGCTCTGCCCCCCCGTCCTCGCGGCGGGCCACGCCGAAGCACGACTCCAAGCGCTGCCGGTACTCCCGGTGCAGCGACGCCCGGCCCGGTAGGCCGCCGAACACGACGGGCGCCAGGAGGGTGGCAGCGAGCGCCAGGCCGAGGCGCGCCTCGTCTAGGGCCGGGTCCTCGAGCACTGCGGCGCGGAGGTCCGGGTACCATTCCACCGCCACTGCCACGAGCAGGATCGCGCCGAGCAGCCGAATTACGAACGCCGACAGGAGGTTCACGATCGTGCCCGGCAGACCGAGTGCGCGCACGCGCCGCAGCGGCGTCGCGACCGCGGCGAGCACGGCGACTGCCATCAGCACGACGCCGGCCGCACGCAACAGGTCGCTGTCACGCGCGAGCCGCCAGAGCCCGACTAGCGTGGCGATCGCCACGACGAGCGCGAGCGCGCATCCGAGCACGCGCAACGGCCGCCAGGCCGGGACGAGGACAAGCGAGGTCAGGAGCGCGCCGGTTACGAGCACGGCGGCGACCGGCACTTCCTCGCCGTGCGCGAATAGTTCGAGGGTGCTTAGCCACTCCAGAGCGCCTCCGCTCGTCGCGAAGACGAGTGCAATGCCACCGAGGCCGACGACGCTTCCGCGAAGCGGGCTCTCGGCGTAGAGGCCCCGCGCAGCAATGGTCATACCGGCGGCCGCACCCACGACCGCGAGGGCCGGCGGCAATTCGGCGAGCCAGCCCTCCACGTCGTCGGGGAGCAGTGCGCTCAGCGCCGCGAAGTCGGCGACAATGAATCCCAGCCAAATGTAGAGCGCCAGCAGCGACGCAAAGGTCAGCGCCCACAGCAGCGGCCAGCGCCACGGCGCGTCGAGGAGGTAGCGCGCGTGCTGGAGCACATATCGCTCCTCGGGGGTGCCTTGTGCCAGCGGGTCACCGCCGGCGTAGCGCGTGGGATGCACGGCCCGCTGTCGCCCACCGAGCACGTGCGCGCCCGCGATGTACGAGCCTCCGGAGACCGCCGCGAGCCATTTCACGGCGCGCGATCCGAAGAGTAGCCCCCGCTGCGCCTGGAGGACCTGCAGCACCCCGAGCGAGAACGCCGCCGCCCGCAGGCCGCCGCCTGACAGGGATATGCCGGCGTCCGTCATAGGTGCCGGCGAGCTAGCCGTCGCCCTTCCCCTCGCCGTCGGTCGCGCTCGCGTCGCGGATCGCCCGCGCCACGCTACGTACCAGCGCGAGCAGCTGCGCGGGGCCGAGTCCGAGGACCGCGGATGCCCATAGGAGCAGGCAGAACACGCACATTAGGAGCCCTGCGCCGAGGAATGCCGCCGCGATCGGAGCGGGATCCTGCATCAGCAGGTACACCAGCGCGCCAGTGACGCCCAGTAGCACCACCAGCGCGAGGCCCTGCAGCGCGACGGGCTTAGGCGCCGGAACCGCCATGCGGCGCTCCACACGCCGGCGGACGCGCGCCCCACGGCGGCGGGCCTCGTCGCCAACCGCGGGCGTAACGCTAAAGGTCACCTCCGTCATGTTATGCCGATTCGACCCGACGGCAGTGCATGTCAAGGCACGCAGCGGGTCGTGCAGGGCTCCGTTGGGAGGTAGGGGGCTGCGGCAGAACGACCCGGGCTGTCGATCTGGCAGCTGTTCAAGAACGCCACACTCCGCTCTGTTCTCAGTCGTGTCACGCCCGCTTCCCGCGAACGGCAGAAGCTGAGGGGAAAGTACTCCGACCCGTCTCCCGCGCCAGAGCCCTATGCCCAGATCTCGTAGACGACGGGCGTCTCGAGACCAGCGTCCGCAACGCTCGCGACGGCCATGGGTGACCATCCGGCCAGCGGGGCGCCGTGCGCCCAGTGCGTCGCCCCCTGCCCCCGCACGCCGCAGACTGCAGCGAGCCAGGTAGCCCAGGTGTTGTCCTCGTCCCGCTGTGTTCGATGCCGGATCACGAGAGCCGTAGGCCGGTAGTCGCGCAGGTCTCCATAGTTCCTGAAGGCATGCTTCACTGCTGCGGCGAAGGCGGCACGGCCGTGGGCGATCTTCGCCTTCTCGTCAGGCGTGCCGACGATGTCGTTGGGCGCTGCAGTTTCGACCGGAACGGAGGCGAGGAGGGCCCCTGCGACGACTAGCGGCAACCTGTTCGTCGCGGAGGCGATGATCGCGCGGGCGCTCGGTCTCGAGCCTCCAACCCAATCCGGTAACGAGCGGCCGTGGACGCCGCAGGGTCAGGTCGTCGACGTCTTCCTCGAGGACT
>JACCUC010000005.1 GCA_013812065.1 Thermoleophilaceae bacterium
GCGACGCTCGTCGAGCTCCCCCGCCAACGCGCGGTAGCGCTCGCCGATCGCGTGCTCGTCGATCACACCCCAGCAGTTCTACATAACCGGGACGATCCCTTCAGCTTGTTCTGTTACGAGTCCTTAGTTACGAAATGGTCCTGACCGAAGCCGCCGGAGCCGTGGCGAAGGACGGGATTCCCGGGGTCAGCGCCGGGGTTCGGGCGCTTGAAGCCGCCGACGTAGTTGAAGTGCCACCGCTCGCCCGGCGCCTCGATCTTGTCCCAGTTACACTTATTGCCGAAGCGTTTGATGCTCGCCTCGGTCTCGGGTGGCACGTCAGCGGCGTTCCCCAACCCGTGGTTCGATGTGCCGGGCCTAGCGGCTAGGTTGCCCTTCCCGGCTTGGTAGAGGTTCCAAAAGTGCTGTTGGCTCTCGAACGTCCGGTAGGCAGAGACCTTGCCCTTCACGCGCATGACCGTATCCTTGTGAAGCGCGAGCGAGTTCCACGCCGCCGCAGCGCTGTTGGAGAGCTGAACCCGGGGGCCTGCACCGTTGAAGATCGGGGTCAGGTCAGCATCTGACAGCTTGCCATTCTTAGCCATGCTTGAGGGCCTCCTCGGGGGTTTCGCGCAATGTAACCCAACGGGGGCGGTCGCGCAACTCGGCGTCAATCCGCGTCAAAGGGTCCGTGGCGGGACGCGGCTGCGTGGAACGGACCCCGCCGGGGCACTCGACCATCGGCATGAGTGAGTCGAGGCCGATCCGTGGTGCAGCCGCGCCTCATAGGTCAAGGACGGCGCGGCACCGGTCGCTGCCCGGGTCTGCTCCCGAAGGGCCCCATCCCGGAGCCGACTGTGCACCGAGAGCCCGAAAACGCTCTGAACATCCCTTGACCGCTAGGCGCGACTGGGTTAGTAATAGCCGCACCGCCGGCCGGTCCGGCGGAGACACCGGCGGGCCGCCCCCCGGCGCGCCAACGCGGCCCCGCGCCGCGTACTACGACGGAGGAGGACGCGTGACAGGGAAGCTCGGGAGTGGCGACGGGCCGGACTTCGACGGCGACTTGCAAGCCGGGCTGAGCGCAGCGAGGGGGAGGTCGCGCGATGCCTGATCTCAGCGGGTTCCCGGTGCTCGACGTGGCGATCGGGCTGTTCTTCCTCTACTTCCTCCTGAGCACCATCTCGTCCTGGATCAACGAGGCGATCGCCAACCTCCTGGGCTGGCGGGCGAAGACGCTCGAGGACGCGATCCGGAACCTGGTTGACGACCCGAAGGTCAAGCGGGGGTTGAAGGAGTGGGTCGGAGGCGTACATAAGAAGGGGCTGAAAAAGGGGAGCGCGGTCGAAAGCAAGCGTGACGACGTCACGGTCGCGGCGGATCTGACGAGCGAGTTGTTCGACCACTGGCGCATCAAAGCCCTCGTGCGCGATCCCGAATCCTCGATTCGACGCCGCACGCGCCCGTCGTACCTCCCTCCGCGCGCCTTCTCGCTCGCGATCGCGGAGACGCTCGCGAAGGGAGCGCCGAAGAGCAAGGAGGGGCCGACGCCGTGGCAGCAGGCGGACGAGGACATCCTCGCCGGAGTAAATGACGTGCTGGGTAAGCTACCCAAGGGGCAGGCGCGTGCGGTGCTCCAGAAGGCGGCGGCGAACGCGGGGAGCACGCTCGACGGATTCCGCGCTCAGGTCGAGCACGCCTTCGACGACGCCATGCAACGCGCCTCGGGCTGGTACAAGCGCAAGGTCCAGGTGATGGTGCTGATCCTCGCCGCCGCCGTCGCGATCGGCGGCAACGTCGACAGCGTCCGGATCGCGAACCGCCTGTGGAACGACGCGCCGGTGCGTGCGGCGGTGGCCGCCAAGGCCGTCGACCAGCCGGACTCGCAGGAGGTGGCCAACGCCGTCGACACGGTGGATCAGCTCCAGCTTCCCCTGGGGTGGGGGGCGGCCAACGCGCCCAAGGGGGTCGGCGAGGCGGCGCAGCGGATCCCGGGGTGGCTCATCACGATCGCGGCGCTGAGCCTCGGCGCGCCGTTCTGGTTCGACCTGCTGAGCCGGCTCGTTCGCCTGCGTGGGAGCGGGGTCCCGGAGCGGCCGCGAAGCATGAGCGACGCGACGGGTACGGGGAGGACGGGCCCCACGCCGCGAGATTGAAACGTCGGAGGACGGTGTAGCTCCTACGCAAAGCTCCGGCCGCCACCCCCGCGCGGACGGCCCCGCGACCGGGCGTTCACGCCGTCGCGGTCGAAGGCGCGGCGTTCACGCCGAAGCGTCCTGGTCACGCGGCGCCGGAACTCCCTCCATTTCGATCAGGCAGCCGGCGATGTCAGGGTCGTTCGGAACGAAGTCCACGAGCCGGGCGCTCGGCTCGAGCACGTCGAGCACGCCTCGGGTGATCCCGCGGTGCAGGGTGCAGACGACCTCCCGATTCTCCTTCACCGAGTTACGGTAGGGACAGTTGCGCAGCGAGCAGCTCAGCCGCCCGGATTCGCCGCGCTCGAGAAGCGGTTGGAACCCCAGGCCGGTCATGGTGTCCCGCAGCCCGTCCTCCGTCGAGGGCGCGCCGGCGGGCGCGATCTCGCGCCCGATCTCGCGTCCCACCCGCTCGACGTCGCGAAGCCGGCTCGGAATGGAGGGGAAGGCGCGAGCCAGCCAGCGAGCGAGGTCGCCGTAGGCCTGCGGCGGTTCTCCCCCCGGGAGGGCCTCGGCCGAGACCGACCATTCGTCGCGCGGACGCCCGCGCGGCTGCGGAGCGCGCCGTCGCACGACGAGGCCGGCCTCGAGCAGGCGGTCGAGGTGGAGGCGGACGCCATTGGGATGGAGCCCGAGACGCTTTGCGAGCTCCTCGGTCCCCGCCGGTCGACCCAGGTCACCGAGGAGCGTGAAGAGGCGTGCCCGAGTGGCCTGGGCGAGGACGTCGTCGGGGTCGGCGACCGGGAGATCCACGGAGTCAGTCTCCCAGAGCGCCGGTGTCGCATGCGACATCTCGTGATACTTTCTCCAAATAGTCTGTGAAAAAGCGAGGAAACCGCCGTGGCCTATGTGATCAACGAGCCGTGCATCGGCACCAAGGACAACTCCTGCGTCGAGGTCTGCCCGGTCGACTGCATCCACCCGACCCCCGACGAGCCCGACTACGACGCGGTCGAGATGCTCTACATCGATCCCGACGAGTGCATCGACTGCGACGCCTGCGTCGAGGCGTGCCCCGTCGACGCGATCACGCCGGAGGACCAGGTGCCGGCGGAGTGGGACAAGTACATCGAGATCAACGCCGCCTTCTTCCGGGAGCGAGCGGCATGAGGAACTGGGACATCCCCTCCCTCTCGGTCAGCCCGCACGCGCCCCGAGATCCCGGCCCGCCTCGAGCCAACCGCGCGGGTGCTCTCCTCCTCGAGCGATGCCCGCGCCGTCGTGGTGCACCTGTCGGCGGGCGACCGGCTCCAGGAGCACGAGGTCCACGAGCGCGCGTGGGTCGTCGTCGTCGCGGGCGAGGTGGAGATCGAGACGGAGGACGGCACGCTCGCGACCGGCGGTCCCGGCCTCCTTACCGAGTTCGAGCCACGGGAGCGCCACGAGGTGCGAGCGCGCTCGGACGCTCGGCTCCTGCTTCTGCTCACCCCGTGGCCCGGAGCCGGCCACCCGGGCGCGATGAGCCTTTCCGACAAGGAGCACGCCCGCGAGCGCGCGCGCGGGCGGGCGAAGACCAACCCGTCATGACGAGCGTCACCGCGTGCCGATCCTCGGCGTCAACTCGTCAACTGATGGCGCTGCTCGCCATGACCGGGGTGGTATCCCGGCGTAGGGCGAGGACGCCGCCGCCCTCACTCACCCCGCTTTCGCCGCGAGCCGGCCCTCCGCGAGCGCGTCCAGGTCGACGTCGTCGAGGGACGTGACCACGAGGTCGGGATGCGCCTCGGAAAGCAGCTCGTAGTCGTCCGCGCGCGCGAGCCCGAGCGCCGCCATCTCGCCAGCCTTCGCGGCCTCGACGCCCGAGACCGCGTCCTCGATCACGAAGCAACCCGGCGGGGCCAGGCCGAGCTCCTCGGCGGCGGTGAGGAACATCTCCGGGTGGGGCTTGCCCTGCGCGAAGTCGCGCCCGGAGACGTCGGCGTCGAAGAACCCGAGCAGGTTCTGGCCCGGCTCGAGGAACTCGTACTCGAGGCCCTGCTCCTGCGCGAAGGCGTCCAGCCGGATCTGCTCGAGGAACAGCCCGGCGTTCTTGGAGGACGAAGCGGCCCCCACGAGCAGCCCCGCGGCCTTCACGGCCAGGATGAAGCGCAGAGCGTCCGGGAAGGCGGTGAACTCGCCCGCCTCGATGAGCTCGACGACCATGGTCTGCTTCCGCTCGGCGTACTCCCCGACGCGGCCCTGCGGGTCGGGGACCTCGAAATGCTCGAGGGCCGCCAAGGCGCCGCTCATGCGCGGCTTGCCGGACACGACCCCCTGGTAGACCTCAGGCGTGAACGCCTCCGGCGACCATGTCGTCTGATCGCGGATGTCGCTCCAGGGACCCTCCATGAACTCGTCGAGCGCATCCCGCCAGGCCCGCTCGTGCGGCGAGTCGACGAGCACGCCGTCGACGTCGAAGATCGCGCCGGAGAACGCCGCCTGCACGTTGTCATCGCTCGTGGTCGTCATGCCGGGGCCGCCACCGGGGGCGAGAGCGCGAAGGTGTGGCGGTCGCCCGCGCACAGCTCACGGACGTCGTCGCGCACGCCGACGCGAATGGGCCGGCTCGCGCCCTCCGTGGCCGCCACGATCGTCAGCTCGTCGTCGGCGAGCGTCACCCGGAGGGGCATCCCGCGGAAGCGCATTGGGAACGAGAGGCCGTTGAGACGGTCGCGCAGACCCGGATCGAAGTGCAGGACGCCGTCGCGGATCTCGCTGCCGGCGTAGGCGCGCTGGATGAGGTCGAGGGTCCCCGACATCACCCCCAGGTGGATGCCCTCCTTCGTCGTGCCGCCCTGCACGTCGCCCACGTCGCTCTCGAGCGCGACGAGGAAGCGCTGCCAGGAGCCCTCGGG
>JACCUC010000008.1 GCA_013812065.1 Thermoleophilaceae bacterium
GCGCCCGGCGGCGCTGGCGCGGGTGAGCGCCCGCGCGTGCTCGGCCTCGGACCGCGGTCCGCGCGCTTCTCACTGCGCTGGCCCGGCCGCGACCGCGGCAGGTTCCCGAGGACCCCGCCGGCATTCCCTCCGTCGCCGTCGTCAGTCACGGCCACAGCGCCCTCGAGGCGTTATCGACGCTCGAGCGTCCATCGACGTCAAGTCTACGGGCGCTGGCGGCGGCCAGAGATCGATCCGACGGCCGGCTCCTTTTCCGCCGGGTGCCGCGGTCGCGGCTACCCTGAGTGGATCAGCGTATGAGCCCCTCGTTAACGCGCCCTTCACAAACTGAAGTATCTATCCTGACCAGATTGGTGATTCGCTGGGCAGATGCGTGCCCTCTAGCCGCGTCCGCCCCGGGAGAACGGAAATCGGCATGTCAGTAGGCGATCTGCAAGAGCTCGAGGAGGTCAAGCTCCTCGTCACCAAGGGGACCCAGAACGGGGTCTTGACCTACGCCGAGGTCGCGACGGCGCTGTCCGAGGTCGACCTCGACGAGGGCGACGTCGAGGAGCTGCACGTCTTCCTCGAGAAGTCGGAGATCGAGCTCGTCGAAGAGGTCGATCCGGCGGTGAGCGCCGTTCAGGTCGAGCGGGCGGTCGAGGTCAAGGGGCGCCGACGCGCCAAGCAGCAGAAGACGCAGATCGATCTCAAGCCCGACATGACGACGGACTCGCTGCAGCTCTTCCTCAAGGACATCGGGAAGGTGCGGCTGCTGACCGCCCAGGAGGAGGTCGACCTCGCCAAGCGCATCGAGCGCGGCGACCTCGACGGCAAGCAGAAGATGGTCGAGTCGAACCTGCGGCTCGTCGTCTCGATCGCGAAGAACTACCGCAACCAGGGGCTTCCCTTCCTCGACCTGATCCAGGAGGGCACGCTCGGCCTTGTCCGCGCCGCCGAGAAGTTCGACTACCGCAAGGGGTTCAAGTTCTCGACGTACGCGACGTGGTGGATCCGCCAGGCGATCGCCCGCGCGCTCGCCGACAAGGCCCGCACGATCCGCATCCCCGTCCACGTCGTCGAGAAGCTCAACAAGATCGGCCGTGCCGAGCGCAAGCTCGTCACCGAGCTCGGCCGCGAGCCGACGCCCGAGGAGATCGCCGACGTCACCGGCATCGACCCCGACGAGGTCGACTCGATCAAGCGCTCGGCCCAGGCGCCCGTCTCGCTCGAGAAGCCGGTCGGCGACGAGGAGGAGTCCGAGTTCGGCCAGTTCATCGCCGACGAGCGGGCGGAGTCGCCCTACGAGCGCGCCGCCGAGGTGCTGACCAAGGAGCACCTGCGCGAGGCGCTCGAGAACCTCTCCTACCGCGAGCGACGCGTGCTCGAGCTGCGCTACGGGCTCGGCGGCGAGCATCCGCGCACGCTCGACGAGGTCGGGCGGACCTTCAACGTCACGCGCGAGCGGATACGTCAGATCGAGAACCAGAGCCTGAAGAAGCTGCAGTCGCTGGCCGAGGCCCAGAAGCTGCGCGAGGTGGCCTGAGGCGTCACGGCGGCGGCTCTGTCGACGCCAGCTCGACGCGGCCGACGGCGTCCAGGCGGTCGCGACAACGTGCGCGCGGGTCTCGGCATGGAGCTGTACGCAGCACGCACTGCGCGTGGTGTGAGCCGCGACGAGCTTGCCGTGCGGGCTGGGCTGCCGGTGGCCGCGGTGGCGGACATCGAAAACGGGCGCGCCGCCGACCGCGTGGCGGGCCCGTTGTTCTCCGCTCTCGCGCTGGCCGGTTTCGCACACTCCGGTCGTCGCCCGGCCCATCTCGACGATCCTGCGCTTATCGCGAGCCAGCGCGCGATGACCATGAGCGAGCGGCTCGAGGCCGGCTTCGAGCTGTGTGAGTTCGCCTCGCGCTTCGTCGGCTCGGCACGGCGGTGACGCCGCCGTTTCGACCGGCGGACATCATCGCCGCGCTCGAGGCCCATGGAGTCGACTACGTGCTCGTCGGCGGTCTCGCGTTGATCGCTCACGGCGCGGTGCGCGCGACGCTGGATGCGGACGTGGTGCCGGCGCCGAACCACGCCAACCTGACCCGGCTCCTTGCAGCCATGAACGAGCTCGACGCCGTGCCGTACGGCGACCCCGGTACACCGGTCGATATCGACCTCATCGGTCGCGACGCGAACATGCGCTTTCTCTCGCGCGCCGGTCAGATCGACCTGCTGCTGTCGAACGACTACCGCGAGCGTTTCGCGAGCTTGCGCGAGCGCGCGGTCCGCGCACACGCGGGAGCAATCGCCGCGTGGGTCGTCGGCCGCGACGATCTGATCGCGCTCAAGCTTGCGACCGGTCGCGATCGCGATCTGCTCGACGTCGGTGATCTGCTGGCACTCGATGATGACGGCGAGCCGTCCGGCGAGCGCTGAAGCGCGCGGCGCTCACCGGCTCGCCGGGTTGGCAACGAGCCCCGTTGGAAGCTGACGGATGTCGACCGGTTGGGAGCGGGTAGCTCCAGCGTCAGTCGTGGTCGATCACGAGCAGCTTGAACTGCGTGGACTTGGCGGTCGTAGCGGACTCCGTAAGGTTGCAGGTCTTGATGAATGCGAGGCCGTCGTTGCCCGAGGTGTTCTCGACGCTGTAGATGAGGTCAGCACCCGCGATGCCGACGTCAGGCGTCAGGATGAGGTGATCCCCCCTCACCGGGCCGAGGCCAGAGATGGTCGCGTAACCGCATCGGTGGGCGGCCACCGATGGGATCGCCGCCGTGAAGTCGAAGGTCCGCTCGCCGACGTCCTCGTCGTCGAGCGTGCCGTCTGCGACCTCGTCGCTCGCCACGCCGCCGGTGGCCATCTCCGCCGCCCTGACCTGACCGTCTGCGACCTCGGTACTGCCCACCCCGTTCGTGGCGATGTCGGCCGCCCTGACCCGACCGTCTGCGACCTCAGCACCGGCGACGCCGCCGGTGGCCACGTCGGCGGCCTTGACCTGCCCGTTCTTGATGTCCCCCGAGTCGACGGTGTTGGTGCCCTGGAGCGCCTGGGCGCCCGTCGCCGTGAGCGATGCGACCAGCGCCAGGCTCGAGAGCGCGATCGCAAGGTCACCTTGTCGGGGCGTCGGAAGAACTTCATGCCGAGTATCTGGCTCTCGCACGGCTCCTCGGTGGTCGGGTTGTCACCCTCGACGGAAGGCTGCGTCGCGGCGCAGACCGCACGGGCCTCGTCGTCGCCCCGACCGAGCTCTGACCCGGGTCGTCCCGCTCAGACGCGCTGCTGCCTCAAGCCGAGCGCCCGAGCCGCCGATAGCCCTCCCATGTTCGATCTCGAAGCCGCCCTCAACCGCCTGGTCGGCTCAGACGGGTCCGACCTCCACCTCAAAGTCCCCTCGCCGCCGATGATTCGCGTCAACGGGCGGCTCGAGCCCATTCCGGACGCGGAGCCTCTCACGCCCGAGGTCACCCGGGGGATCGTCGACAGCCTGATCAAGAACGAGGCCCTGCGCAGCGAGTTCGACGCCGAGAACGAGGTCGATCTCGCCTTTGCGCTCCCGGGGCTCGCGCGCTTTCGCGTCAACGCATTCCACCAGCGGGGCTCGGTGTCGATCGTCATGCGCGCCATTCCCCATGAGATCAAGACCGTGGAGGAGCTCCAGCTTCCGCCGGTGATCGGCGAGCTCGCCGACGAGGAGCGTGGGATCATCCTCGTCACCGGGACGACGGGCTCGGGCAAGTCGACGACGCTCGCGGCGATGATCGACCGCATCAACGCCTCCCAGCCCAAGCACATCGTCACCGTCGAGGACCCGATCGAGTTCCTCCATCGCGACAAGCGGTCGATCCTCAACCAGCGCGAGGTCGGCGAGGACACCGGCTCGTTCAAGCGGGCGCTGCGACGGGTGCTGCGTCAGGACCCCGACGTGATCCTCGTGGGGGAGATGCGCGACGAGGAGACCGTCGCCACGGCACTCTCGGCGGCCGAGACCGGCCACCTCGTGCTATCGACCCTCCACACCCTCGACGCGCCCGAGACCATCAACCGGATCATCGACTTCTTCCCGCCCCACATGCACGCTCAGGCCCGGGCCATGCTCGCCGGCACGCTCAAGGGCGTCGTCTCGCAGCGCCTGGTGCGCACCGCCGACGGCCGCGGCCGCGCCGCGACCTGCGAGATCCTGCGCACCACCGGCCGCGTCAAGGACATGATCATGAACCCGGCCGAGACCGGGCGGGTGGTGATGTCATCTCCGAGGGCGGCTACTACGGGATGCAGACCTTCGACCAAGCCCTGCTCGGCCACGTCCAGGCCGGTCGGGTCGACATGGAGGAGGCGCTCAAGTCGGCCACGAGTCCGCACGACTTCAAGCTGCTGGTGGCCTCCGGCGGTCAGCGGTCGACGTCGGTCGACCAGCTCATGACGGCCTGACCGGGTCCGGCCCGACGGCCGGCGCCTCTCCGGCTGGACGCACGTTCTCTTGACTCCGAGCGCCCGACGCGAGAGAGTGCCGACCGACCGGTCAATCGCCCACAGGAGGAATACATGCAGAGCTCGCTCGGCGAGTTCCAGGAGACCACGAGCGCCGAGGCGTTCACGCTTCAGAACTCGAAACTGCTCAAGGTGCGGCTCGAGTCCGTCACCATCCAGGCCAAGCTCGGATCGATGGTCGCCTACCAGGGCGACGTGCGCTTCGAGCACGCCGGCTCCGGTGGCCTCGGTCGCTTCGTCAAGAAGGCGGTGACCGGCGAGGGCACCCAGCTCATGAAGATGGAGGGCACCGGCGAGGTGTTCCTCGCCGACCACGCCCAAGACGTCCACCTGATCAAGCTCGAGAACGATCGCGTGACCTGCAACGGGGCCAACGTGCTCGCTTTCGACGCCGGCATCGACTGGGACATCGAGAGAGTCCAGGGAGGCATGGCAGGCGCGATGGCAGGCGGCCTCTACAACATGTCGCTCGGCGGCACGGGCTGGGTCGCGGTCATCTCGGACGGGCCCCCGGTTCTCCTCAACACGGGCGCCGCGCCGACCTTCTGCGACCCGCAGGCGGCGATCACCTGGTCGAGTGGAGTGCAGACCCAGGTCAAGACCGACGTCAATCTCAAGTCGTTCATCGGGCGCGGCTCGGGCGAGACGATCCAGATGGGCTTCGTGGGCGAGGGCTGGGTCCTCGTGCAGCCGAGCGAAGGTCAGATCGCGGGCGCGGTGCCGGCCGGAGGCGGCACGGGCGGCGGCCTGCTCAAGAACCTGGGCGGCTGAGGTTCGGGGAGGGCCGCCGCGCAGGAGGGCGCGGCGCCCTTCCCAACGCTTCAGTCAATGAAGCTTCGCGCTAGGATGGGATGATGGCCGTGCCCGGCGACGTGACCTGCCCCGTCTGCGCCACCGCAGAGCTCGTCTGCGGTAAATGGACGATCCTAATCCTGCGCGACCTCGCCGAGGGCTCGAGCCGGTTCTCGGAGCTCGAGCGCTCGCTTGCCGGGATCAGCCCGCGTACGCTGTCGTTGCGCCTGCGCGCGCTCGAGGAGGAGGGTGTGGTCACCCGCGAGACCTTCGCCGAGGTCCCGCCTCGCGTCGAGTACGCGCTGACCGAGAAGGGCCGCGCGCTCGTGCCCCTGATCGAGGACATGCGCCGCTACGGACGCGAGTGGCTCGCCGCCGAGACGGCGGACTGCGTCGCCGCGGCCTAGCGAACGCTTTCGCCGGCAGTGACCGCACGACCCGAGCGCCTGATCGGACCAAGCCCGGTGAGCGGCCCGCCCGGGCGGCGCCGGGGCAGGAGACGCCGTCGCCCCGGCGAATCCGCGTCGGATGCGCAACCGGGCCCTGCACGACGCCCTGCGCGACTTCGCCCTCGAGGCAGCCGCGCTGCTCGTGCGTGCCAACGACGAGGGCGCCGAGCTCGGCTTCGCCCTCGACGAGCGGTCCCGAGGGGGGGCGACCCTGTACCGCTACCGACCGCTGACCAGCGAGTTCATAGGCGCGCGATGGGCGAAGCTGCGCGCGTTGCCCGCCTTCGGGCCCGCGGCCCGGGCCCTCGGCACGGGAGCGCGAGCGTACCTGCGCCGCCGCGGCGAGCCGGGCGCCGACGCCGAGCCCGCCATGCGCGCCATGCTCGAGCGTCTGTATGAGGACTCGACGTCGTTCGCCTTCCCCGAGGAGCGCTTCGAGCGGGTCTACGAGGGCGTGGAGTGGGCGCTGTACGCGGGCACGGTGCGCGCGACCGTGGTCGCCCCGGTGCTCGGGCTGCGCTTCGACGGCGCCCGGCTCGAGCTCGGCGGCGATCTCGCGCTCGTGGACGTCGCCCTGCTGGCGCCTCCCCCGGCTCCGGCCTGGCTCGAGACCGACGAGGGCGGAAACGCGTCCCCGCCGACGACCGCGTTCCTCGCCCTCGAGCGCGACCTTTCCGCCGACGCCGGACTGCCGCTCGCCGAAGCCCGTCTTCGCTTTCGCACCACGCTGACCGCGCTGCGGCTGCTCGACCCGGGCGGGGTGACGCTCGCCCCGCTCGGTTACGCGCGCGTGGGCGACGGCGCGTGGCAGCCGTTGCGACTCGACCCGAGCGGTCCTGCACGTGGTCCCCAGCGCGTGCTCGACAGCGAGGAGGCAGCCCGCCTCGCCGAGCTCCTCGCCGCCCTCGAGGAGGGAGCCGAAGGCAGCCTCGGCTGGGCTCTCGACCGGTTCCAGATGGGCCTCGAGCGACGTAACGAGGCCGAAGCGCTGTCCGACTACCTGCTCGCCCTGCGCGCGCTGCTCGACACCGGGCGCACCGCCGACGGGGCGACAGTGGGGCTGCGACTCGCCGCGCTCTGCGCCGACGAGGAGGACCGTCCGGCGGTCCAGCGGCAGGTCGAGCGCGCCTTCGAGCTCGAGCCGTTGGTGATCGACGGAAGCGTCCGCGCCGTTCAGCGGCGCAGCCACGGCGAGACCGCCGGTCGGAAAGACGGTCTCGGGCCGTTGGTGGGGGAGCTCGAGGACCATCTGCGCACCCTGCTCGTCGAGGCCCTCTGCGCTGCGGTCGAGCCCGACCTCGCCGTCATGGCCGACGGCCTCCTGCTGCGAGGCGACGACCCGGTCGAGATCCGCGCGGGCCGCCTCTCGGAGGAAGAGGAGGAAGTCCGCACGCTTGGCACGGATCCTCGGCCGAAACAGGAGGTGGAGCGCGGCGAGGAGGCTTCACCGCGGGCGAACGGCTCCGACCCCGCTCCCGAGGCCAGGGTCTACGAGCTCGACCTCGACGAGGAGAGCGCGAGCTACTCCGCCCCGGTCTAGACGGTTCGCCCGGCGCCGTCTGTCCGCTCGCCGAACATTGGAGGAGCAGGCTCGAGCCGCGGCCCAGCATCCGCCCGCCCGGTTTGATCAGGGCACCGAGGGCGCGAGAGTTGATGAAGCGCGAGAGGCGGCTCGGAGCATCGAGGAACTCGAGCGCGTTGCGCGTCGTCGGGGTGTCGAGCACGAGGGCGTCGTAGCGGGCCTCGGCGTCGAGCTCGTTGAGCTTCTCGATCGCCATGTACTCCTGCGAGCCCGAGACCGCGTTCGAGATCTCCGCGTAGATGCGGTTGCCGAGCAGCCGGTCGCGCGCGGCGGAGTCGGGGGCGTAGCGCTCGACGAGCTCGTCGAAGGTGCGCTTGGCGTCGAGCATCATCGCCCACAGCTCCCCGCGCATCTCGACGCCGGCCCGGGCGAAGCGCTCGGGCTCGACGCGACGGGCCTCGTTGTCGAGCTCCTCGAGGCCGAGCGACTGAGCGAGCCGGCGGGCGGGGTCGATGGTGAGAACGGCCACGCGCTTCCCGCGGGAGGCGAGCCCCATGGCGATCGCCGCCGCCGTGGTCGTCTTACCGACGCCGCCCGAGCCCGCGCAGATCACCACCCGCTTTCCCTCGATGAAGAGATCCACGGACTCGGTCATCGCCGGGCGGAAGGATTAGCAGGCCGGCATGCGAATACACCCGGCGAATGGGTCTGCTCGACCGCCTGCGCTCGTCGCCCGGGCCAGGTGGTCGACCCGACCGGCCCAAGTCACCGGAGCCCGCCATGCCGCCGAAGACCAAGGCGAAGCCGAAGCACAAGGCCCAGATGCAGGCGAAGGTCATCGCGCTCGCGAACCAGAAGGGCGGCGTGGCGAAGACGACGACGACGCTCAACCTCGCCGCCGCGTTCGCCGAGCGGGGCCATCGCTCGCTGTGCGTCGACATGGACCCGCAGGGCAACCTGACCATGAGCCAGGGGATCGACCCGGACTCGCTCGAGGCCTCGATGTACGACGTGCTCGTCCACCGCCGGCCGATCTCCGAGGTGATCGTCGCGCGCGAGGTCGACGTCGCCTGTTCCTCGATCGACCTGGCCGGGGCGGAGATCGCCATGTCGACCCAGATCGGCCGCGAGCGCTCGCTCGAGCGGGCGCTCGACGAGGTGCGCGGCGACTACGAGTTCGTCCTCGTCGACACTCCGCCGAGCCTCGGCCTGCTCACCATCAACGCCCTGACGGCCTCGCACAAGGTGATCGTCCCCGTCCAGTGCGAGTATCTGTCTATGCGAGGCCTTATCCAGCTGCAGAACACCCTTTCGATGGTGCGCGACAACCTCAACCCGGAAGTGGAGATCGAGGGCATTCTGCCGACGCTCGTCGACACGCGCACGGTCCACGCCCAGGAGGCGCTCGAGATCCTCGAGGAGAACTTCGGCGACCGGGTGTTCGCCTCACGTATACGGAAGACCGTGCGCTTCGCGGAGGCGCCCGTGCGAGGGATGTCGGTGCTCAAGTACGAACCTGACGGGAAGGCGGCCTACGCCTACCGCCAACTCGCCAAGGAGGTCCTGGCCAATGGGAAGCGGTAAGCGAGCGAGCATGCGGGAGGGGCCGCTCGCGGCCCTGTTCAGCCGCACCGAGGATGAGAGGGAGCCGACCGAGCCCGGCCGGAAGGGAGCCGAGCGCGAAGGCGCCGGGGTCGACTCGGAGGGCGCCGGCCCGGACAGCGCCCGCCCGCCCGAGGGGAGCGAGCGGCGTGTCGCCGAGGAGCTGCGCCCCGCGCCGCCCTCGGC
>JACCUC010000064.1 GCA_013812065.1 Thermoleophilaceae bacterium
CCGCTGAACAGGAAGGTCTCCTGAGGAACGATGCCGAGCTGGGCGCGAAGCGAGCGCTGGCTGACGCCGCGCAGGTCGTGGCCGTCGACGAGCACGCGGCCGCGCGTCGGGTCGTGGAAGCGGGCGACGAGGTTGGCGAAGGTCGACTTGCCCGCGCCGGTCTCGCCGACGAGCGCGACGGTCTGGCCCGGCGGCACGATGAGGTCGATGCCCGTCAACGCGGGCGCGCCCTCCGAACCGCCGTAGGAGAACCCGACGTCGTCGAACGCGATCTCCCCGCGGATCCGCGGCAACGCGACGGCGCCCGGGCGATCCCGGAGGTCGGGCTCCTCGTCCAGCAGCTCGAAGATCTTGTCGAGGGCGGCCATGCCCGACTGGTACGTCGTGTAGAGCTGGGAGAGCTGCTGGATCGGGTCGAAGAAGTTGTTGAGCGCGGCGATGAAGCCGACGACGACGCCCGGCTGGATCGTCCCGTCGATCACCTCGTAGCCACCGACGAGGAGGATCACGACCGTCATGACCGCCGACAGGAGCTCGACGGCGGGGAAGTAGGCGGCGTTCAGGTTGACCGTCCGCATGTTGGCCTGGCGGTTGTCGTCGTTGAGCTCGGCGAAGCGCTGCTTGTGCCGCCCCTCCTGACCGAACGCGCGCACGACGCGCACCCCCGAGATCGTCTCCTGGAGGTAGGCGGTGACCCACGCCACCTTCTCGCGGGTGAGCCGGTAGGCCTGCGAGGAGGCGACCCGGAAGGCGACGCTTCCGAGCGCCAGCACCGGGAAGACCAGGAACGTGACGAGCGCGAGCTCGGCGTCGAGGAAGAGCAGGATCGCGGCGGTGCCGACGAGCGTGAGCGTCGAGGCGAAGAGGGTCTGGACCCCGTCGGTAACTAGGTGATCGAGGGCCTGGACGTCATTGGTGATGCGCGAGATCAGGACACCCGCTCGGTTGCGTGAGTAGAAGCCGATCGACAACCGCTGGAGGTGCGCGAAAATGCGCGAGCGCAGATCCTGCAGCGCTCGCTGCCCGACCCAATTGACGAGATAGGTCTGGGCGTAGGTCGCGCCCCAGTTGACGAATGCTGCGGCCACGAAGACGGCGACGATGACGGCGAGGACGCGCGTGCTGCCGGCGCGGACGCCGTCGTCGATCGCGCGCCCGAGCAGATACGGAGGAGCGAGCGCGGCGGCCGTCGCCACGGGCAGGCATGCCAGCAGCAGGATCACGCGCCCGCGGTAGGGCCGCAGCAGCTCGAGCAGGCCGCGCAGCTTGCGCGCCCGTCCGCTGCGCTCGCGACGCGAGGCGCGCACGCGCCTCAGGAATGCTCCGCCTTCAGGCGCCCTCACAGCCCGGCCACCTCCGGCTCGAGCTCCTCCCGCTCGAGGACCACCCGGTCGGGACGGCCACGACCGCGCTCGGCGATCTCGCGGTAGAGCTCCGAGCGCTCGAGCAGCTCCGCGTGCTCGCCGCGGGCGGTCACGCGGCCGTCCTCGACGACCACGACCTCGTCGGCGAGCGCGATCGTCGACATCCGGTGGGCGATCATCAACGTCGTGCGCCCGCGCATGACCTCCCGAAGCGCTTGGCCGATGCGCGCCTCGGTGGTGGCGTCGACGCTCGAGGTGGCGTCGTCGAGGATGAGGATGCGCGGATTGCCGATCAGGGCGCGCGCGATGGCGACCCGCTGCCGCTGGCCGCCGGACAGGGTAAGTCCACGCTCGCCCACCCGGGTCTCATAGCCCTCGGGGAGGCCTTCGACGAAGTCGTCGACGCCGGCGCGCCGAGCGGCCTGGTGCACCTCCTCCTCGCTCGCCTCGGGGAGCGCGTAGGCGATGTTCTCGCGCAGGCTCGCCGAGAACAGGAACGGATCGTCGGAGACGAAGGCGATCTCGCTCCGCAACGAGCGAAGGTCGACCGAGCGCACGTCGGCGCCATCGATCAGCACGCTGCCCGCGCTCGCGTCGTAGAGCCGCGGCAGGAGCCCGACGAGCGTCGTCTTGCCCGAGCCCGTCGCTCCCACGAGCGCCACCGACCGTCCAGCGTCGACGGTCAGGTCGACCCCCCGCAGCACCGGCGCCGCCGCCGCTCCCCCGCCGAAGCCCGCCTCTACGTCGCGCAGCTCGACGCGCCCGCCGCCCGGCGGCAGCGGCGACGCGTCCGGCGGGCTGACGATGCGCGGCTCGCGATCGAGGATCTCGAAGACCCGCGCGCCCGAGGCCACTGCACGCTGGGCCATCCCGAGCGCGGTCCCGAACATGCGTATCGGACCGACGAGCATCACCACGTAGCCGTAGAAGGCGACGAACTCCCCGATGGTGATCCTCCCGGAGATCGCCCGGCTGCCGCCCACGAGCAGGAGCACGGCGAGGCCGAGCTGGGGCAGAAAGGCGATCAGCGGGTTGTAGAAGGCGCGCAGGCGCGTCGAGACCATCGACTGGGCGAAGACGCGCGCCACTGCTCCCCGGAAGCGCGCGAGCTGGCGTGCCTCCTGGGCGAACGCCTTGACCACGCGGACGCCGGAGATGTTCTCCTCGGCCTCGGCGGTCAGCTCGGCGAGCCGCTGCTGGACCTCCTGGCTGGCGGGTCGGTTGAGCCGGCCGTAGCGCGCCGCGGCCCAGATCACCGCGGGGACCGGTGCCAGGGCGAGGGCGGCGAGCAGCGGGTCGACGACCACCATCACCGCCGCGGCCACCAGGATGGTGACGAGCGACTGCGTGATGAACACGAGCCCGTAGCCGAGGAAGAACCGGACCGACTGGAGGTCGACGGTCGCTCGCGACATGAGCTGACCGGTCTGCTGGGAGTCGAAGAAGCCGAGCTCGAGCGACTGGAGGTGGGAGTAGAGCCGGTTTCGCAGGTCGTACTCGACGCCGAGCGAGACGCGCCCCGCCACGACCCGGCGCACGACGCTGAACGCGAGTCGCAGGACTCCGGCGGCGACGATGACCGCGGCGAGCGGCCAGAGCCGCGGCTCGCCGCGGCGGACGGTGTCGATGGCCCGTCCGACGAGGAAGGGGATCACCACGCCGGAGCCCATCGCCGCGGTGGCCAGTACGAGCGAGGTGGCCACGCCGCCGCGGTACGGCCGCAGGAACCCGAGTAGGCGCCAGAACGTCTGCATGGACTTTACTTTACTTTGTGAAGCGGGGTGGGGGACTCCGTGCGCTCAGGCGCCAAGGATCCGTGCCACCTCGCGCTGACGGAAGTCAAAGATGTCTTCGAGGTCGCGCCGCACGAGCACCACGCGGGCAAGTTCGCCGAGCGGGCCGAGCGGCAGGCCGTAGCGCACGACGTCGCGCATGACCGTCCCGTCGCCGTCCGGCGAGAACGTGTGCGTGTGGTGCCATACGCGGTAGGGACCGGAGAGCTGCACGTCCACGAAGCGCCGCGGCGGCTCCCAGAGCGCGATCTCGGTGTGCCAGCTCAGGGCAATGCCGTGCAGCTCGAGCCGGTAGTCGATGAGCGTGCCGGCGCGCATGTCGATCGGCTCGGGCGTGAGCACCGACAAGCCGAGCCAGGGCGGCGTGATGCGCTCGAGGTTGAGCGCGTCGGCGAAGAAAGGGAATACATCGTCCGGCGGGCGAGAGAGCCGCTGGCTTCGCTCGAGGAGGTGCAGGCGCATGTGATGTGTACGCAGGCGCGAGGGGGAGGGCTCGCGCCTGCGGTCATGGCGCTAGGCTGCGACGCCGTGCAGGGCTTCCTGGTCGGCCGTCCCCAGCCAGCCGGTCGCTTTTTCTCGCAGCCGGCGCGCGGCGATCCGGCCGTCCGCGACCTGGCGGCACGCGCGGGCGCGTGAGCCGCGCTCGACGGCTCGGCCTCTTGCTGGGGCGCCTGGCGTTGCTCGTCGGGATGGTCGCGTGCGCAACGCTGGTCGCGCTCTTCTCGGCGGTGACCTATCTCGAGCTCACCGAGGGTCGGGCGCAGAGCCCGATCTCGATCCTGACCGGCGTGCTCATCCCCGTCTGCGGACTGCTCGCCGCGGGATGCTGGTGGCTCTTCGCCGAGAGCTTCAGGCGGCGCTCGGATCCCGGGCGAGGGACTAGGCGCCGCACGCGTTCGTGAGTTGTCCCGACCCGCGCCTCAGGATCGCTTCGACTCGATCGCATCGAGCACGGTCTTGCGGTTCTGATTGCGCAGCTCGTACTCCTCGACCTCGGTGAGCTCCGCGTCGGTCAGGCCATCGAGGCTCGCGCGGACCTCGTCGGCGTTCATGCGGTCGTAGCCGGGGATCGGCTCCGGGCCGCCACGGCCCTCGAGACGCTCGACTTCCTCGGCCTTGCGGTCGGCGCGCTCCTGCTGGCGCTCGGCCTCTACCTGCTCGTGGGCGAGCTGCTCCTTGGCGTCGGCCCGGCGCTCGTCCTCGACGCCCTCGCGGCGCAGCGCCTCGCTGCCCGTGAGGTCTCCGGCGGCCTGCTTGACCCTGCCGCCCACCCTGTCTCCGATGCCCATGTCCACCCTCCTGTTTCGCCGTCGCGGCGCAGCTACCCGAGGGCGGTGGCGGCGAAACGGCGGGCGGGATCCCAGTCGGGAGGCCGAAGGTCATGCGCCTTGTACGAGGATCCTCAAGGTGGTGCGTCGCGGTCGTCGCGCTGCGCCAGTCCTTTGCAGACCGTACCGCCATCGGGCGGGTCCTCCTCTTCATGGTCGTGTATCCCGTGGTGGCAGTAATCCAAGAGCCCGGAGCGGCCGTATGAGTGGGTGAGACGAGCAGATTAGGCGTCTCCCTCCCGCGAGAGCCGCCGCTCCCCCTCGGCGGCTCTCGCCTTTCGGAGGTGGCTCGGGCCGCCTCCTGACGGTTGGTTATCGAAGGCTGTGCTCCCCTGGCCCACTGGCCCCCTGAGCCTCAGCCGCTTGCGCCCGCTCGCGCCGACGCGGTACCAGCGGTGGAGACATACGGCCCCCAAAGCCTTCCACCGCTCCGGACGGAATGGGACACAGAATCGCCTTTCTGTGACCCCAAGGCTGACGTGACTAGCCTTCGCACGACCGCCGCGGCTCGCCTGCTGTCGGCTTTCTGTGACCCAAGATCAGTCATTGGGATTTCGGGGAACCGCGGCGCGACGAGCCAAAGCCTGCCTCAAGGTGCGCGCTGAGCCGGGAACGGGCGCGCCTTTCCGCGTGTCCGAGCACGACGTGTGGTTGCCGATTCTCGACTCGCCCTCTCGCATATCTCTCGCGTGCGAGACCCACTCCCTCAGCCAGCCGAGCTAACAAAGGTGCGACAGACTGCCTCCCTTGCCGCCCTGGGTGTCTCATTTACCGGCCCAGCCGAGCAATAATCAGTTTCGCGGTCCCGCCGTACGGGGGAGGACGCGGCATATGCAACTGAGGCGCGATTCGCGGCTGGGGGAAACCCACTGGTGGGCAGCGACCGACGATCCGGTAGGGGGCATTCTCGTCGCCTGCGCTCGAGTCTTTGTCGCCAAGACACCTCGGAGGAAGATGGCGGGACTTCGAGGCCTTGATACGAGTTCCGGATTGCTGGAGGGAACATGGAAGCTAGGACAGCGCACTTGACCGCGATCGGCTTCGGCATCGTGGCGCTCGCGGGTTGCGGCGGCGCCGGAGGAGGAGGCGCCGGCGCCGGCGACCCCGCGAAGCAAGCGCAGCAGGTCGAGAAGCAGTCGCCGCAGGTCGTCAGGAACTGGCTCACGGCCGCGGTCAACCAGGACGCCAAGCAGTACTGCCAACTGATGACGCTTGACCTCAAGGAACAGACGACAGGCGCCCAGAGCGACCAGGCCAACCGGAAATGCCAGCAGGTCGCAAAGTCCCCGGGAACCGCCGATCTTCCGGCGCGCTTCCTCGTCGTCGCCGAGGAGGACGAAGGCAGCACGGAGAAGGTCCAGATCACCAGCAAGGTCCCCGAATCGGTCGAAATGGTCAAGGAAGGTGGCAGCCTGAAGATCGACCAGGTCTCGGGCGGTCCCAGCGGCGGCGAGGGCCTCGGCGAGCGCGTCAAGCCTTCGGCGGGCAAGCAGGCCGAGACGGTGGTCAAGCAGTGGATTCTCGCGGGCGTCCAGCAAGACAGCAAGCGGTACTGCCAGCAGCTCACGGTTCGCTACCGCGAGAAGCTGGCGAACGCCCGCAGCGATCAGGCGGCCAAGAAGTGCGAGCGACTCGTGGTCTCCGGCAATGGGGACCGGCTTCCGCCCGCTGTCGAGACCAAGGTGACGAGCGCCGAACCGCAGTCGGCTGAGGCGACAATCCAGTCCTCCGTCCCCGCGACCGTCGAGCTTCGAAAGGAAGGCGGGAGCTTCAAGGTCGACGGCGTGGGCGGGTCGGACGGCGCGAGGAAGGCTAGAAAATCCGACGCAGGCCGGTGAAAGGGCCGGGCAGTCGCGTCGCGAAGACACTGAGGCCGTGCCCCCACTGATCGATCAGCTGCTCCTCCCACCGAAGCTGGCGGCGCGGGCGCTTGCCGATCTGAGACGGATAGCCCATGCCGTTGGGTCGGTCGGTGCGCTGGCCGACGAGCTCCGGGCTGAGATCGGGCCGGCGGCGGGGCATCTGCGGCATGCCATTTCGGTGCTCGACTCGCTGCGGGAGGACGTCGGCGGCCTCCGGCGGTCGCTCGACCCGATGAGCGATGATCTCGAAGGCCTCCGAGAGGCGTTCGAAGGCTCTAACAGGCAGCTTGAGCGCCTGCGCGAGGCGATAACGCCGGAGTTTCGCGGCATCCGCGAGGCGGCCGACCCACTGCACCGGGAGCTCGCGGACCAGCGCGCGTCGATCGATGCGTTCGACGCTGACCTCGAGAAGGCGGGCGAGGCGCTCGCGGCACGGCTGGACGCGCTGACCGCCGCACTCGCGCCGATCGAGCGAGAAGTGGGTGAGGTCCGCGACGTAGTCGAGCCGCTTCAGGGAGCCTCGAAGCGCGTTGGCCGGCTCGCCGACCGCCTGCCGGGGAGCGACCGCCCCAGCTGAGCCGGGTTGGTCGATCGACCAACCCGGCCTTGGGTGAGCGAGCCGGCAAGCGGTCGCGACGACCATGCGGGCCTCCGGTAGCAACGGCGCAATTTTGTCCGGTTTGCGTTAGACGCGGTTCGCGGGTGCTGCCTGGCCGATCCCCTCGTACCGACTCCCGAGACGGTCCAGCCGAGTCGGCGCTGTTAGACGCGGTGATTTCCGTCGGTTCCTCGTCGCCCATGACGGCATTAGACGCGACGGACCGGACAGAATGCCGCGTCTAAGCAGATTT
>JACCUC010000228.1 GCA_013812065.1 Thermoleophilaceae bacterium
CACTTCAAGGGGTCGGGCTTCTACAACACCGACTACGGCAAGCGCAAGCGCGGGGAATCGAGCGAGGGCGACGGCGAGGGATCGGGCAAGTCCGAGGGCGACGACTCCAAGAAGTCCGGCGACGGCGACGGCGGCGGCGGCTCGAGCGAATCGAAGGGCTCGTCGAGCGAAGGGAAGGGCTCAGGCGGCGAGTCGAAGGGCTCGGGGGACTCGGGCTCGAAGAGCCCGTCGGGTACCGCAGCTTCGTCGTCCTAGCCCGGCGACCGGAGCGGCGAGGCCTCGTAATCAGCGGCGTGCACGCCGTCCGAATCCGGCATCGAAGATCCATCCGGGCGAAAGGTCGGTCAGGAGCGCGATGAAGTGACAGGCGGCGACTCCGTCGGAGCCTCGCGGGATGTAGTGCCGCACCGAGTCGGGAGGGAGCGACCCGTAGAAGCGCGCCCGGGCGGTGACGTCGCTGTCGGGATCGGCGAGCGTGGCGCACACCTTCAGCAGCTCGCGATTGTCTGTCGCCGTTGCGATATCGAAAGGGGTCGCCAGCTCAACCGCCCGCCTCGCCTTCTCTCGCATATTTTTCTGTGTCGCCCGTCGTTGGCTGCGGGCGCGGCGAGCAGGCCGTAGGCCGCGAGGGAGATGCCAAGCGCGACGGCGGCCACGACGAGCCATGGCGGGGTAGCGGCCGTCCCCTCGATCGCTCGCCATCCCAACTGGATCACGGCAGAGAGAAGGAGAGACAGCCACAGCGCGATCGATGCGCCGTAGATCGTGGCCACGCTGCGACGGTGCTCGACTTGCCACGCAACGCCGAGGAGCCGGATGGTCAACCACGGCCTCGGCCGGTGTGCGAACGCGCCGTCGGAAAGGTGGAGGCTGCGCTCGATCTCAGCTGCCCGCCCTACGAGCGCGTCGTAGAGCTGATCGTTGCGGCTGTTGTAGCTCACGAGTCCCAGAGTGACCGCGAGGCCGAATAGCGACAGCATCAGTCGCTCGATCAGTTTGTCGAGGGTCGGCGCCTCGCCCGACTGAAGGGCGGCGGCCGCAGCCGCCGCCGCTATCGGAGGAGCTTGAACCGGATGTCCGTCAGCGTGCGGAACGTGGCGACCGCCTCGCCGTACTCCTTTAGGAGTGCTTCCCGCCGCTCTGGAACCATCATGACCTCCTGGTCCGGCTCGACCCAGGCTAGCGTTGCTGCACAGTCCGGTCGATCATCGATCCTGGAGCATCAACCGGACAGAAAGACCCCGCCTCAAGCATGCTGCCTCCGCTGTTTACTGCCGTGGTGTCAGTGAGGAGACGCCGTGGGCCGGACGGTCGCTAGCCGCCTCGACCGGCTTCCTCACTCTCCGCCCGTGAGGTACTCGGCCGCCTCCGCCCGCTCCTCCTCCGACACGAGCACACTGCCGCCCGGACCGAACCCGGCCGGCTCGAGCACCTTCGTGTCCCCCGCCCCGCCGGTCGTGACGTCGAAGGCCAGCGCCGAGAGTCCCGGTCCCGCCAGGTCGGTGTTGATCGTCTGGGGCACGCGCCAGCCGATCCAGGGTGCCCGTACGAACGCACCCGGAGAGATGAACCGCGACCGGATCGCCGAGAGGACCTGCTGCTGGCGGGCGGCGCGGTCGCGGTCGTCCTCGGCCGGGTCGCAGAGGTTGTTGCGCACGCGCGCGAAGCGCAGCGCCTCCTGGCCGTCGAGGTGATGGTCGCCGCGCTTGAGGTTCACCCGGCGACCGTTGAACTTCTGCGAGCGGACGCAGCGCTCGAGCGTGATGCTGATCCCGCCGAGTGCGTCGATCAGCTTCGGGAAGTCGTCGAACGAGAGGCGGATGACGTGGTTGACCTCGACATCGCCGCCGAGATAGTCCTCGACGGTGTCGATCAGCAGGTCGGTCCCGCCGATCGCGTAGGCGGCGTTGATCTTCTGCGGGCTCTGTCCCGGGATCTGGGCCAGCGAGTCGCGCAGGATCGATACCCGTCGCACCTCTCCCAAGCTCCCGCGCAGGAGGATGATGCTGTCGGCGCGGGGAGGGGACTTCTCCTCGGTGCTCGTACTCGGCCGCTGGTCGGAGCCGATGACGAGCACGGTGCTGCCGAACAGGAAGCTCGACCCGCCCTCGAGGTTGCGCTCGGCGGCCCGCGACAAGCCCTCGCCCTGCTCGAACTGCGCGCTGATGAAGAAGAGCACGAGGGCGAGGGCGATCCAGACCGCCACCGCGAGCGCGATCCACTTGGCTATCCGCCGCAGCGGCGGGTGCTCGCGCGCCCGACCGGGTACCTTGGGACCGCCGCGCTTGCGGCGCAGCCCTTCGAGGCCACCGAGCCCGCGCAGGCGATCGAACGGCCCGCGGCGCGAGCGGTAGACCTTGTACTCGGGTCGGGGCGGAGAGCCGGCCATGCCGATCTGTATACCGTCCTTCGATGCCATTGCCGCCTGTCCTCGCCTTCGACGCCGGCGGAACGAAGCTCCTCGGCGGCGTCGTCGACCCCGACATGGACGTCCATCACCGCTCCTGGCGGCTGATCGCCGGCCTCGATCGCGACGAGCTGCTCGACACCTTCGCGCAGACCGTGGCCGAGGGGCGAGCCGCAGCGCCCGACGCCGCAGCCGTCGGCTTCGGCATCCCGTCGGTGATCGACCGCCGGCGGGGCCTGTCGGTCGAGTCGGTGCACCTGCCGCTCGACGACCTGCCCTTCGGGGCGGCGCTCGAGGAGCGGGTCGGCCTGCCGGTCGCCTGGGACAACGACACGAACCTCGCGTTGCTCGCCGAGCTTCGGCTCGGCGCCGCGCGCGGGGCCTCCGAGGCCCTCATGCTCACGATCGGCACGGGTATCGGCGGCGCGCTCGTGCTCGGCGGCGAGCTCTACCGCGGGAGTGCGGGGGCGGCGGGAGAGCTCGGGCACATGGTCGTCGACCTCGACGGGCCGCCGTGTCAGGGCGGGTGCCCGAACCGGGGTTGCCTCGAGGTCGTGGCCTCGGGGACGGCGATCGGGCGTGAGGGAGCGGTCGCTGCGGAGACGGCGCCGGACTCGGCGCTCGGGCACGCCATCGGCAACGGTCACCCGGCGACCGGGGCGCTCGTGACCGCGCTCGCGCGCGCCGGCGACGCGGTGGCCGGGGAGGTCGTCGAGCTCGTGGGCCGGCGGCTAGGGGCCGGAATCGCGAGCCTGGTCAACGTCTTCAACCCCGAGGTCGTGGTGATCGGAGGCGGCGCGATGGGCGCGGGTGAGCTCTTGCTCGGGCCGGCGCGGGCCGTCGTGGCTGAGACGGCCCTGCGGCCGAGCCGCGACGGAGTGCGGATCGTGCCCGCCTGCTTCGGCGACGAGGCGGGGCTGGTGGGCGCCGGCCTCGCCGCCTTCGAGCTCTGCGACGGAGGAGACGGGGGGAAGAGGTGGCGGTGAGCGGTCGGCTGGTCGTCTGCCCGACGCCGATCGGGAACCTCGAGGACGTGACCCTGCGGGTGCTCTCGGCGCTGCGCGAGGCCGACGTGATCGCCTGCGAGGACACACGACGCACGCGCGTCCTGCTCGAGCGCTACGGAGCGTCGGGGGAGCTCGTCCCCTACCACGAGCACAACGAGCGCCGCCAGGCCGCGGAGCTCGTCGAACGAATGCGCCGGGGCGGGACGGTGGCGCTCGTATCGGACGCCGGCATGCCGCTCGTATCCGACCCCGGCTATGTCCTCGTGCGCGCGTGCGTGGCCGCCGGGGTGGCGGTCGAGGTGCTTCCCGGGCCGTCGGCGGCGCTGGCCGCGCTCGTCGCCTCGGCGCTCCCGGCCG
>JACCUC010000130.1 GCA_013812065.1 Thermoleophilaceae bacterium
GCGCTCGCCACCGACCCGGTCGCGGAGCCCGCCGCCCGGCGCCTGCTGGCCCGCCCGCGCACCCCTCCGCTGACCCAGGCCCAGGCCGAGTGCCTGGCGATCGTCGCCTACCTGCAGCCGGTCTCGCGGCCCGAGGTAGCCCGAATCCGCGGCGTCGCCTCGGAGTCGGCGGTCGGGGCCCTGCTCGAGCGGGGGGTCATCGAGGAGGCCGGACGCTCTCGCTTCGGCGCGGTCACCTACCGCACGACCGCCCTGTTCGAGAGGCTGTTCGGCCTGGGCGGACTCGACGAGCTGCCCGAGGCGGCGAGCTTCGACCCGTCGCCGGAGGAGGAGGACGAGCTGCGCGAGCGCCTGCTGCGGGCGGGCGAGGCCCGCGCCGAGGCGTAGGCGCAGCGGCCGCCGGCTGTCTGCCGAGCGCCTGTCCCGAGCCTCAGCCGAGGACCGGGAAGCTCCGCCGGCGCGCCAGGCGGTTCATACCGGCCTGAAGCCGCCGCTCGACCTCTCGGTACACGCCATCGACGTAGTCGTCGTCGTCGGCGCGCTCGGGATCGTCGTCCACGAACAGGGGCTCGAGGAGCTCCGAGCGCAGCTTGGCCGGGAGGGGGAGGAAGGGGAGCACTCCGGGAGCGATCCCCCACGGCAGCCCGACGGCCAGCGGCAGCGCCTCCGCGCGGGCGAGCCGGTTGAGGCCGAGGGCGCGCGCGAGCCCCTTTCCGTCGGTGAGCGTGAACATGGTGTCCGATCCGCCGGTCTGGGCGAGCGGGACGATCGGCACGCCCGAGCGGATCGCCTGCTTGACGAATCCGGCGCGCCCCGCGAGCATCACCTTGTCGCGCTTTCGCCACGGCCGCAGCGAGTCGACGTCGCCGCCGGGGAAGACGGCCACGTCGCGACCGGCCTCGAGCGCCGCGGACACGGTCGCTCGCGAGGCCGACATGACGCCCATCTTGCGAAAGTAGGCTCCGACCCCGGGGGCGGCCATGAGCGCGTCGTGCGCCGTCGCGTGAAGGACGCGATCCTTGCCGAAGCGCCGCCACCAGCTCAGCCCGAACATCCACGCCTCGACCGGAAAGATCCCCGCCGCGTGAGTCCCGACGAGCAGGGCCGGGGGGTCCGGCAGGCGGTGCCAGCCCTCGATCTCGATGCGGAAGTAGTGGTCTTGGAGGAGGTTCCAGACGTGGCGTTGACGATGGGCGAAGGTCGGGTCGATCGAGTCGAGCGACCACTTGCCGGCGCGACGCTGGACGAGTCCGGCGAGGCCGCCCGGGGTGCCTCGAGCGCCCGAGGACGAGCGCCTCTCGCGCTGGCGGCCCTCTCCGTCGCGGCTGCTCTGGCGGCCCTGGCTCGTGCGCGAGGTCCTCGTCGGCGCGGTGCGTGTCGACGCGCTTCCCTGCCCGCGGCGAGCGCCGTTGCCTGCTCCGTTCCGGCCTGCTCCGTCTCGTGTCGGCGCCGCCCGGCGCCGCTCTCCTGCCGCCATTCTCAACTCTCCCCTTCGGGTTCCACCTCCCCTCCCGTCATCCCCCGCCGACGCGCGATGCATGCGCCCGAGGGCGCGCGTACTGTCCAGTGCATGGCGAAACGCGACACGGTTGGACTGGTGCTCTCCGGCGGCGGCGCGCGGGGAGCCTACGAGGCCGGCGTGGTCTCGGTGCTGCTGCCCGAGCTCGAGCGCCGCGGCGAGCGCCCGCGCGTGATCCTGGGAACCAGCGTCGGGGCGATCAACGCCGCCTACCTCGCCTCCTGCGCCCACCTCGACGCCGAGAGCGCCGTCGACGGCCTGCTCGCGCGCTGGCGCGAGATCCGCACCGGCCTGGTCGTGCGTCCCATAATCAGTCTCCAGGCCTCGCTCACGGCCCTGCGCTACGCCGGCGAGGTCCTCGGAGTGCCGGGCGTAAACCTCGAGGGAATGCTCGACCCCACGCCGCTCGGCCGGACGCTCGACCGCTGGATCGACTGGGAGGCCCTGCACGACAACGTCGAGGAAGGGCGCCTCGACGCGATCGGCGTCGTGGCCACGGAGGTGGCGAC
>JACCUC010000138.1 GCA_013812065.1 Thermoleophilaceae bacterium
CGCGCATCTCAGAGTGACCAGTTGTCGTTTGCCTCGCGCCGGCCGCCCGGCCCCAGCAGGAAGCTCACCATGAGCGTCTACGCGCCAAGACCAAGGCTGCTGCTTGACAGCGGCGTCCATCTCAGAAGCGCGGCACGCCGGGATGGTGCAGGCGGCGCATATCGACGGGCCCGGGAGCGCGGAGGCCGCAGCGGCGGGTAACGGACATGTTCCGCCCGCGGACACGCAAAGAACCGGCACAGCGGCAACCGGTGTGTCGCCTGTCGGGGTGAGAGCGACGAAGGCAAGGGACAAGATCAGCCGCGCATCCGGGCCGATGCTCGACCGCCGCGAGCCGAAGGCGAACTACGTGACCGCCCTGAAGGTGGTCGGAACCATCCCAGTCACCTGTAGGCCCGGCGCTAACAAGCGCCCCTTGTACGTGGAATGGAAGAAGGCGCTTCACGCCGCTGCGGCTAAGGCCGCAGCGGGGGCGCAGCCTACGACCAGCGAGCTGTTCTCGCTGCGGATAGAGCTGCGTTTGTACGTCCCCAAGGGCCCGGGGTCCGACCTGGACAACTACGTCAAGCCGATCCAGGACGCGCTCGCCGAGCGGGGCGTCTTCGGGCCGGCCGCACACGAGAAAAGCCCGATGAAGGGCGACGAGCACGTCGATCATCTCGACGTACGCCGCCAGCGCGTGAGCTCCGAGGCAGAGGCCGGTGTGCTCGCGGAGGTCTGGGCGCTCGACGCCTAGTTGCTTTGGGTAGCTCCGGCCGCGGCTGGCTAACCGGACGAAGGCGCCGGCGTTCCCTGATGGCGCATATCGTCCCCTGCTACCGCCGACGGCGGCGCCGATCTACGAAGTCGCTCTGGAGGCGGTCGCCGCCCTCGAGGCACGCGTGCTGCTGACCACCGGTGAGGCCATGAGCGACGGGCAGCTAGCCCCGCCGGGCCCGCACGTGCACGTCGCGCGCTGGGTGGCGCAGGCCGACGTTCTCCCGCAAGCGCGCGTGGTCGTGTGCCATGGCGGGTCGGGCACCACGCTGGGCACGCTGGCCGCCGGAGTGCTGCTCGTCGTGACGCCGCTCTTCGCCGACCAGCCGCAGAACGGCGGCCGCGTCGCCGCGGTCGGGGCAGGCATCGTCGTCGAGCCGCGCGACGATGGCGCCGTCCGGAGCGCAGTCGACCCCGCGGACCTGCGCGATGCAATCGGGGCCGTCGTTGCGGACGGCGCCTATGCCCAGGCGGCCGGCCGCGTTGCCTCCGACATGCGGCAGCTGCCCCCGGTCGACGAAGCGCTCACGCTGCTCGCCGCCGTGGCGTAGAGGCTCCCTCGCGCGGGCACGCCAGACCGGCAACACCCGGTTTGCCATCGCGGCTGTCTCCCGCGGCACGCCGCTTCTTCGCGCGAGAAGGGACCCCGGGGCGGCGCACCAAGGAAGGTCAAGCTCCTCAGCCCCACGGGTCGCGGCGGGCTCCGGCATGCTTGGGGTACTTGACGGCGAGCGACGAACTCCCAGAAGGAATGAGCTTCGCCCGTCGTCAGCTTTCGCTCCCCTTCGGAGAGCTGCATCTCCTTCAGCACTGTGAGGCGGCCGAGCTACCCGACGACGGGCCGGTCGAGTGGGCGCCGCTCGTGCCGTATTGGTCTGTCCTGTGGCGTAGCGGCGTGGCGCTGGGGCGCGAGCTGGCGGGCTCGCGGCTCGCCGGATCGCGCGTCGTCGAGCTCGGCTGCGGGCTCGGCGTCCCGAGCCTCGTCGCGGCCCGCGCAGGCGCCGTAGTGCTCGCGACCGACGAGTGCGCCGAGGCGCTCGAGCTGGTCGAGCGAAACGCGCGCGAGAACGGCCTCGGCGTCGCGACCGCCCGTGTCGACTGGGGCGCCGCCGACGACCTCGTCGCTCTCGGCCCGTTCGACCTGGTGCTCTGCGCCGACGTGCTCTACGAGCGACCAAGCGTCACGCCGCTCCTGTCGCTCCTGCCGCGCCTCGGTCGCGAGGTGTGGCTCGCCGACCCCGGCCGGTCGGTGGCCGGCGAGTTCCTCGAGCAGGCCGGTCGCCACTGGTCGGTGGCGACGAGCGTCAGGGACGGCATGGAGATCCACCGACTGCGGGCGATTGGGCGTTTGTGAGCGGGAGCGCTCGGTACCCCGTAGCTGGGATACGACCGGCAATCAAGCGTCGAGTCCCCCGACGAGGACCGGCTTGACGTCGAGGATCGGCGTTCCATCGAGGACCTCGAGGTTTCGCACGCGGACTCTCGTGCCCTCGATCGAAACGATCTCGACTCGGTGAAGCCCGATGGGGTTCGGCCGGTCGGGAGAGCGGGTGCTGAACACACCTTGTTCGGCGTTCAGCGGATCCCCGCGAGGATGGACCCTCAGCACGTCGCGACTTGCCCGATCGAGCCATGTCAAGACGATGATGTCGGCACCGCGCTGAAGGTCACGGATCCCCTCGTTGACCATCTCCTCGAATACGAGCCACGCTTCGGGAGATCCCTGGTCGCCCTGCTTCGGAGCCAGGTGGCGATCCACCAACGGCGACTCGACCCGTCCGATCGGGCGTAACTCGTAGTGGGGCCTCACTCGCTCGTGCCGAGCTCCGCCAGCCGCCGCTCGAGCAAGCGCCGCTCGGCGTCGTCGTGGACCAGCGCCAGCGCACGGCGGTAGGCGTCTCGGGCCTCTTCCGTTCGAGCGAGGCGGC
The DNA here is from genome assembly GCA_013812065.1 of Thermoleophilaceae bacterium. GTDB lineage: Bacteria > Actinomycetota > Thermoleophilia > Solirubrobacterales > Thermoleophilaceae > JACCUC01. The sequence continues at coordinate 2,685 of JACCUC010000138.1, forward strand.
GCAGCAGCTCGCCCCGCGTCGAGTGCAGGTAGCGGTAGTTCTCGAGGGCGAGGCGATCGACGATCCCGAGCCCCGCCTCGGGACCATCCGCCTCGGCGACCGCGACGGCCCGGTTCAGCGCGACGACCGGGGAGTCGGTGAGGCGGGCAAGCTCCCCATGAGGGCGGCGATCTGGGGCCAGTCGCGCGGCTCGTCTGCGTGCAGGGACGCGATCGCCGCCTGCACGACGTAGGGACCGCGGCCGTGCAGAGCCAGGGCCCGGTCGAGCACCGCCCGCCCATCGTCGATCTGCGCCGTGTCCCAGAGCGAGCGGTCCTGGTCGGCGAGCAAGACCAGGTCGCCACCCCGAAACCGCGCCTCGCGGCGGCCGTCGTGCAGCAGCATCATCGCCAGCAGACCGTGCACCTCCGGCTCGTCGGGCATCAGCTCGGCGAGCGCGCGACCGAGCCGGAGCGCCTCGGCCGCCAGCTCGCCGCGGCCACCGTAGCCCTCGTTGAAGATCAGGTAGACGACCGCGAGCACGGCGGCAAGCCGATCGAGGAGCAGGTGGTCGGGAGGCACCCGAAACGGGATTCCGGCGGCCTTGATCTTGCCCTTCGCCCGGACCAGCCGCTGCGCCATCGTCGGCTCAGGGACCAAGAAGGCGCGGGCGATCTCGCCGGTGGTCAGGCCGCCGAGCGTCCGCACGGTGAGAGCGACCTGTGCCTCGGTGGCGAGTGCCGGATGACAGCAGGTGAAGATGAGCTCGAGTCGCTCGTCTTGAAAAGCCGTCGCGTCCACCGCGTCCTCCGTTGCCTCGGGCACCTGGAGCAGGCGTGCCTTCGCGGCCAGCGTGCGATCCCGGCGAATGCGATCGATGGCTCGGTTGCGCGCGGTCGCCACCAGCCAAGGCCTTGGGTTGGCGGGCGCTCCGTCTCGCGGCCAGCGCTCCGCGGCGATCGCGAAGGCCCCCTGTGTGGCCTCCTCGGCGAGGTCGAAGTCGCCGAGGAGGCCGATCAGGGCAGCGAGCACATGTCCCCACTGGTCGCGGAAGGCCTGCTCGAGGATCGCTACCACTCCAGGATCGGGCGCACCTCGACCGCGCCGCCCATGCCCGCCGCCGGGATCCGCGAGGCCAGCTCGATCGCCGCGTCGAGGTCGTCGGCGTCGAAGAAGCAGTAGCTGCCGATCGCCTGCTTGATCTCTGCGAACGGCCCGTCGGTGGTCAGCGTCCTGCCGTCCTGGACCCGAACGGTGGTTGCCGTCTCGGGGGGCTGCATCCGCACGCCGGGGGTGAACCCGGGCGTCTCGTTGAGCGCCTTTACGCGCCGAAGACAGCCCCCTTCTCGTCCTCCGACAGGCTCTCCCACTCGTCTGATCCCGGCGTCGGGGCGGTGCCCTGGTGAATCAGCATCATGTACTTCATCGCTTCCTCCTTTGGGAATGTTCGCCTATACGACGAACGGGGAGCGACGAGATCGACAGCTCCGCGCCAAGGATTTACGCATCCTGGCTCGACCCGAGCGAGATCTAGCGAACGCCGTGCTCGCCGACGGGCTCGAGCCTGCGATGGACGGGGGGCCACCCTTGCCTCCTCAGTCGCCCCGAGCGGGCAGGGCTCCTGGCGGGCCCTCGAGCCGGTGCTCGTGGAGGTCGAGGGCCACCCACAGCCCGGACGCCGCGGTGAGAATGGCTACTACCCAGATAGCGCCGCCATAGCCGAAAGCGTCGGCGGCCACCCCGGCCCCGAGCCCACCGGCCACATAGCCCATGTCGCGCCAGAAGCGGTATATGCCGACCGCGGCCGCACGGCGCACCGGAGCGACTGCGTCAGATATCGCGGCGATAAGCGTTGGGTACACAAGCGCCGTGCCCATCCCGAGCAACACCGCCGATGCGGCCGCGAGCCCCACGGCGCCGCCGGAGGCCGCCAGGAGCGCCAGAGCGGCCGACTGGAGGAGCATGCCGGACACGATCAGCGGCTTTCGTCCAGCTCGATCCGACCAGTACCCGGTCCCGAGCTGGGCAACTGCCCAGACGGCGGGATAGAGGCCGGCCACGAGGCCGACGACAGCCGCCGAAGCGCCGTGCGCCGCCAGGAAGAGCGGCAGGATTCCCCACGCCAGAGCGTCGCCCACGTTGTTCACGAGGCCGGCCTGCGAGCAGGCTCGGAGCCCCGGGTCCCGCCACGTGGAGTCGCCGAAGGCCTCCGAGAGTGAAGCGGGCGCGCCCTGCGAAGCGCGTCCCCGTTGCTCGAGGGCGACGTGCGCGGCCGTGTCGCGCACGAGCAGCGCCGACACGACGAGCCCAGCCACGGCGATCACCGCACCGGCGACTACGAGCACGTCGCGGGCGGCGAGCTCGGACGCGAGCCAGCCGCCCCCGGCCGCCGCCAGCGCGACGCCCCCATAGCCTGCCGACTCGTTCAGGCCTAGGGCGAAACCACGTCGCTCCGGGCCGACGAGATCGAGCTTCATGACCACGGTCATGGACCAGGCGAGCCCTTGGTTGAGGCCGAGGAACAGGTTGGCGAGGACCACCCAGCCCCAGCTCGGGGCGAGGGCGATGAGCAGCGGGACGGGCAGGGCGAACGACCACCCGAGCACCAGCAAGCGCCTGCGGCCGATGCGCTCGGCGAAGGCGCCGGCGGCGAGGTTGGTGAGCGACTTGGCGAGTCCGAAGGCGGCTATGAACGACAGCACGGCGGCGCTCGATGTGAGCCCGAACTCGTCCTCGCCGATCAGCGGGAGCGTGGAGCGCTCGAGCCCCACCATCGCCCCTACGAAGGCGTTGACGGCGACGAGGAGAGCGAACTGGGCGGCGTTCTCGCGGAGCCCGAGCCGGACCCCGACGGAACTCACCCCGACTCGACAGGCGACCGACCGCGGCGGTTCGCCGCGACGATCTCCGTATGTCCCTCCGGCTCAGGCGGGATGTCCCGGACCAGCGCTTCTACGAAGGCATCCTCAGAGTCGAACTGCAACGCCCGGTTGTGCCGGCGCTCGAAGCCGACCGAGGAAGCCGGGTTCGAGGAGAGCGCGTGCCCGCACACCGAGCCCGAGTAATGCGCCGGGTAGAGGAGCAGGTCGTCCGGCAGCGAGAGCAGGCGCTCCGTGAGCGAGCGATACAGCGTTTGAGCCATCTCCTCGACCGAGCCATCGGCGCCGGCATGCAGGTCCGGCCTGCCGGCGTCGCCGACGAGCAGTGCGTCTCCGGTCAGCACCATCCACGGCTCCGCCCCCCGGGTAAGGTCGGTGACGAGGTAGGCGTGATGGGCGGGCGCGTGTCCGGGCGTCGCGATGGCGCAAAGCTCGGTGTTACCGAGCGCGACGCGCTCGCCATCGGCCAGCGCCACGTGGTCGAAGCCGACGTCCGCGCCGGCAGGGAGGTAGGCGGTCGCCCCGGTGCGCTCGACGAGCTCCGACTGCCCCGACAGGTGGTCGGCCTGCAGGTGCGTCTCGAGGACGGCGACGATCGGTATGCCCTGGTCATCGGCCAGAGCGATGTAGTCGTCAACGAGGTCGATGTGCGGATCGACGACGGCGAACCTCTGCCTCGACTTGCAGCCGAGGAGGTAGGAAGCGCAAGCCGTCTGCTCGTTGAGGAGTTGCCGGAAGTACATCGACACCACGTTACGCCGGTGGTGCACATGCACCAAGAGCAGATGAGCGATGGAGGGGTTTCTCGCCTGGAATATTGAGGCGGGGTGGGACCCGCCGGCGGCTACACGGCCGCCGGCTCCGCCGTGCAACCCGCGACGCTCGTGCTGCAGCAGCTGCACAGCGTCTGGATGAAGGCGCGCTCGGAGGGCGTCGGCGCGCGGCCGTCGGGACGCAGCAGGTACACCGACCGACGCATCGGCTCGGTCCCTTCGACTCCGAAGGCGACGAGCTCCCCTCGGTCGAGCTCGTCCTCCACTACGAGCCTCGAGACGAACCCCACTCCGAGACCGACCTCGACCGAGCGCTTGATCGCCTCGTTCGAGTCGAGCTCCCAGCGCTTGGCGGGGTGGTACCCGATCCGCGCGAGGTACCGCTCGGCAACGGTGCGCGTGCTCGAGCCACGCTCTCGGACGAGCAGCGTCTGGCCGGCCAGGTCCTGAAGCGAGGCCCGGCCCCCGCGCAGCCCAAGTCGCCCGGGAGCCGCCACGCCGACCAGCTCGTCGTCGAGGAAGGGCTCGGCGAGGACGCCGTCAGGAAGCTCCACCTCACCGGCGAGCCCCAGGGACACCTCGCGCCGCGCCACCTGCGCCGCGACCCAGGCGCTCGAGCCGATGACGACGTCGACGTCGACGTTTGGGTGGCGGTCGGCGAAGCACTGGAGGATGGAGGGGACCACGTAGCTTCCCGGCGTGGTCGAGGCCGCCAGCGTGAGCGTGCCCCGCTCGGCCTCCCGCAGCGCGCGCACCTGCTCCTGCATCGCTTCGAGGGTGTCGAGCACCCGTGTTCCGTGGACGGCGACGATCTCGCCCGCCTCCGTCAGCCGGCTGGTGCGTCCGCGGCGCTCGACGAGCTTCTCGCCCACCGCCGCCTCCAGCGTGTGGAGGTGCTTCGTCGCCGACGGCTGCCCCATCCGGCAGGTATCCGCGGCCGCCGAGATCGATCCTCGCCGTCCCACCTCGACGAGCAACCGAAGTCGGGCCGGGTCGAGCGCGTCGAGTATGCCGTGCGAGAAACTCATCTATACGAAGTTACATCTACCAGCATAGTCCCACCCGGCGTACGGTACTTCCGACTGAGGACCGCCACCGGCGACCAGCGGAGCCAATGAGCACGCTCAGAAGGAGTCACGATGCGAGCAATCGAGTGTCCCTGCGGGCACCACCTCGAAGCGGAGACCGACGACGGGCTGTTTCGCCAGGCGCGCGAGCACGTCGACCGGGACCATCCGGAGATGGTGCGAAGCGACCACGAAATCCGCGCCCGCGTCGCCGCCGACGCCTACGACCTCTTCCTGCGTAATCCGCGACTGGAGGCAACGGCATGACCCCACACGAGGCAACTATCGCCCGGATGGGCGGAGCGACGCGTGAGATTCCGGTCGACGTCGATGTCCTGCGCGAGGAGATCGAGAAAACCTACACCGACGTCTCGACCGAGCCCGAGCGGGAGTTCATCTTCCCGACCGGCCGGGACTGGGCGGAGGAGCTCGGCTATCCGGTCGAGGTGGCGAACGTCCCCGAGGCCTCGGTCCAGAGCTTCGCCGGCGTCGCCAACCATTTCCTCCTCGGGCGGATCGAGCCGGCCGCCACGGTGCTCGACCTTGGCTGCGGCGCGGGCACCGACCTCCTCATCGCCGCCCAGATGGTCGGCCCCGCTGGCCGAGCGATCGGCATCGACATGACCGCGTCGATGCTGGAGCAGGCGCGGAAGACCGCAGAGGGGATGGGGCTCGCCAACGTCGAGCTCCACGAGGGCCTGATCGAGTCGCTGCCGCTCGACGACGAGGCGGTGGACGTCGTGATCTCGAACGGGGTGATCGATTTGGTGCCGGACAAGGAGGCGGTGTTCTCCGAGATCGACCGCGTACTGCGTCCCGGCGGCCGGCTGCAGATCGCCGACGTCGTCATCCACAAGGAGGTGTCGGAGGACGCGCGCAAGCGCATCGATCTCTGGACCGGGTGAATCGCCGGAGCTCTCCTGGAGGGAGAGCACGCGCGCCAGTTGGTGCAGCGAGGCTACCTCGACATCGAGCAGGGCGAGCTGGTCGACACCTATGCCCGCTCGGCGTTCGAGGACACGAGGCGCAAGGCGGAGAAGTTCGGGGCGATGGGCTCGACGCTCAGGGCGACCAAGCCGAACTGACCCATTTGAGAGGAGGGAGACGGAGGTCAAGCAACAGCGGCCTCTCGACGAGCGCGGGCTCGTGGCCAAAGCGAGGTTCGTCGGTGCGACGCCGCTCTGGACGTGGGCGGTCAGCGAAATCGCGAACGGCTCCGCGAGCTCGGTGATCGTGGCGCTGCCGCGACCGAGCCGCTCGAGGATGCCCCCACGCACAGGGTTCGCGAGCGGCGCGAAGGTGTAGTCGAGATGATGCTTACGCTGAACCGCGAAGTTCAGTGTAAACCAGAGAGTCCCGATGAGCGCCTCCGGGATCGCGTACGCGTGAGGAGCGAGGGCCGCGCGCCCTCACACGTCCGCCTCAGCGGCAGCCTTCGACAGCGGCGAGGGGAACCTCGCCAGCACCCGCGTCCCATCCAGCCACTCCGTCAAGCGCCCTGCCTCGTGCTCGAGGGCGCGCAGCCCTTCCGCGCCGACGTCCTCGAGCAGCGCCAGGACGACCTCGCCGGTCTCGCTCTGGCGCCAGCCGCCCACGATCCGCCCGTCCCACCATGCGGTCGATCCGGCGTTGCCGTTCGCATCGAACAACTGCTCCCGGTGCGCGCCGAGGTACCAGTCGCGCTCGGCCCAGCCCATGGTGGTCGGATCGAGCGACGGCAGGAGCGCCGCCCACGGCTCGACCGGATCACTCGGCTCGAGGTCGTCGGGCAGCAGGTATCCGGTTTGCCCATCGAAATCGACCTCGACCGCCCCGAGGTCGCCGAGCGCCCTGCGCACGGCCCCGCCGGTCGAGCCGAGCCACCACTTGATGTCGGCCGCCGTACCGGGCCCGAACACGCGCAGCCACCGCTCGACCAGTCTCGCTACGCCGTCGGCCTGCGGGCGCGGGACGACCTCTTCTCCCAGCCAGGACGCCATGGTGGCCCACCGGGGCCGTGACGTGGTCCACGCGCCGTCATTCGAGGCCCGCACGATCTGGCCGGCCGCGGACAGGGTGGTCAACACTCGGGGGCCGACCGGCGCCTGCCCACCCCAGGACTTTCCTTCCCCGTAGGCGATCGACCCCTCGAGCAGGGGGATCTCCTCGCGCAGCTGCGACGACGTCGCCTGACGCCCGTCGGACAGCAAGGCCAGCACCTGCTCCGAGGCCTCGGAGAGCCAGCGCTCACCGTCGCGGTGAAGCTCCGCCTTCTCGACGTCGCGGATGAGCCTGCGCCGCTCGGCGTCGGCGACTCGGTCGCTGGCCCCCGCCTTGGCGACGCCCAAGGCCTCGCGCGGGAAGACGAACAGGGTGCGGCGCATCGCCAGGTGCTTGACCAGCGAGCGCTCGACGTACAGGGCATGCTCGAGATCGGCCACCTCCATGCCCTCGACGCGCGCCCAGGCGGACAGGTAGACCGTTGCGGGATCGGTCCCGTGCAGGCAGACCATGCTCCTGGTCGCGTCCACGACGTCACTCGCCCGATGGCCCGGCGCCAGGCGGTGACGAAGGGCCAGCCGGGCTCGGCGATCCGCGATCTCAACCTTGAGCACACGGGGATCCTGCCAGGGCTCCCCTCACGGTCGGTGGTCAGCGTCACCAGAGGTCGCCGTCGCGCCAGTCGCAGGTCAGCTCACCGGACAGGTCCAGCGGAACCGCCGCCGGAAGGACGTACGCAGCCCATGGCTGGTACTTGTGGCAGGGGGCGACCTCGGCGCTCACACCGACCGGCATCACGCCTACCGAGGAGGAGATCTAGAAGTCCGCGGCCTCGTCGGTGGCGCCCAGCGCGCCCAGCTCGTACGCCCCGCGCACCACCCGCTCGAGCGCCTCCATCATGGCCGCACCGAACCCGCGCCGGCGCCGATCCGCGCGCACACCGACGCCCTCGACATAGCCCGCGCGCAGCGCCCGCCCGCCGTGCAGGAGTCGCCGCTGGACCACGGATGCGTGTCCGACCACCTCTTCTCCCTCCCACACGAGGGCATGGACCCCGCCCAGGGCGTGCTCCCAGTCGTGGTTGCTCATGTCTCCTTCGAAGACCGCGTCGAGAAGGATGCGTGCGGCGTTGAGCGTTGCGGCATCCAACTCGGCGGTGTGCGCGGTATGGACCTCGATCACGCGTCCCCATCCTCGCAACGAGCACCCGTCGGGAGGCACCGAGCCGCTGGGACGGCGTCTACGGCGTGACCCGCAACACCGCCTCGCCGGTGACCTCGCCGATCACAGCAGCGACCTCTTCCCGCGCCGCGAGCTCGTCCACGAGCGCATCGACCCGCTCCGGCGCCACGGCGATCAACAGCCCGCCGCTCGTCTGCGGGTCGTACAACGGCAGTAGCTCCTCCGCGCCGACCCCATCGGCGACCACGTCGCCTTCCCGATGCTCTCGATTGGCGGCGAGGCCGGCCGCGTAGCAACCGTCGGCGGCGAGCTCCTGGGCCCCCTTCCAGACCGGCACCGCCCCCCGGCGGATCACCGCCCCGAGGCCCGCAGCGAGCAACATCTCGCCGGCGTGGCCGAGCAGCCCGTAGCCCGTCACGTCGGTGGCCGCGGAGGGACCTACCGCCCGCATGGCGTCGCGGGCACCGCGGTTGAGTCGCGTCGCCGCGCTCACCGCCTCCTCGATCTCCTCCTCGCCGACGAGCTCGCGCTTGAGCGCGGTGACGAGGATGCCGAGCCCGAGCGGCTTGGTGAGGACGAGCGCATCGCCCGGGCGGGCGCCGCGGTTGCGCACGATCCGGTCCGTTTCGACGAAGCCGGTGACCGCGACCCCGTACTTGGGCACGTCGTCCTGGACCGAGTGCCCGCCGAGCAGGCGCGCTCCCGCCTCCTCGAGCTTCGACCCGCCGCCCGCGAGGATCTCGCGCAGCACCTCGGGGTCGAGCTCGCACGGAAAGGCGACCAGGTTGAGCGCGGTCAGGGGCTCCCCGCCCATCGCGTAGATGTCCGAGAGGGCGTTGGCGGCGGCGACCTGGCCGAAGCGGTAGGGATCGTCGACGATCGGGGTGAAGAAGTCGACCGATTGCAGCAGCAGCCCGCTTCCGAAAGCGATGTAGCCGGCGTCGTCGTGGCTCTCCATGCCGCTGGCGAAGCCGTCGGCGTCGGCGGGGGCGAAGCCGCTCAGGACCCGCTCGAGGTAGTCCGGGGTGAACTTCGAAGCACAGCCCGCCTTCTGGGTGAGCTGGGTTAGGCGGACTCGGGTGTCTTGCGGCATGTGAGCCGAGGATAGCCGGCGGCTGAACCCCTCGGCGACCGCGCCGGCTGGCCGAAGCCCTCGCCCGAGAGCCCGACGATCGGCCGCAGCAACGCGACCGCGAGGCGGCCCGCCCCCCGAGATCGCGGCCTACTCGCTCGACTCGTACTTGAACGAGATGGACATGCGCACGCGGTAGTTGGTGATTGCGCCGTTCTCGATCGTCACGTCCTGGCGCAGGACCTCGCCGATGCGCAGGTCGCGCACGCTCTTGGCGGCGGTCTCGACCGCGACGCGTGCCGCCGCATCCCAGGACTCGTCGCTGACTCCGACCACCTCTGTGACGCGGTAGACGCTCTCGGCCATGCCTCTCTCCTCTCGCTCTGAAACCGTACGAGCCGCACTCTGCCACTACGAGGGCGCGCGTGCGGTGCGGCCGGGGCGGACGTGCCGGAGGTCAGCTGAGCGCGCCTTCCCGCCGGCGGCGCCTCAGAGTGGAAAAGGTGAGCCAGGTGACGCCGGCCACGAGCACGAGAGGTATCGCCACTCCGAGCCCGCGCACGAGGAGGTTGAGCGCACCGAGCAAGGTGCCCAGCGCATCGTCCAGCGCCTCGCCGGTGCTGCTCCCCGCGCCGCCGGCGCCACCGTCTGCGCCCTCGTCGGTCAGCATGACCGACACCCGGGCGTAGTCCGTGCGCTCCTCGAGCGCCTGCAGCTCGCCCCGCAGGCCGCGGATCTCGCCCGACACGAGGTCGAGTTGAGCGCGGAGCGCGCGCGCCTCGCGGTCGGTGTCGGCGCGCTCGAGCCGCCGCAGCAGGCCACGACGCTCCGCGCGCGCACCGTCGAGACGATCGTCGGTCGTGGCGACCGACTCGGTCAGGTCGTCGCCGGTCTGGCTCTGAGCGCGCACCGTGCCGAGCGCGGCGAGGTCGGAGAGGGTGGCGCGCAGCTCGTCGACCGGCACACGGAGGTCGAAGCTTCCGCCGGGCTGCTGGTCCTCCCCGGAAGAGATCGAGGATGTGACTACGAAGCCGCGGTGGCGGTCGGTGACGGCGACGACGCCGTCGGCCACCGCGTCGATCCGCTCCTCGGAGGCCGCGAGGGTGAGCGAGGCGGTGCGCTCGATCCGGCGCTCGGCCTCGCCGGGAGCGAAGCCGTCGCCGTCTGAGGGCATCGCGGTGTCAGGCGGGGTGGACCTGAGGCTGGGACCGGAGCTCCCGCCCTCCTCGGGAGCGATCATGGGCGCCGCTCCTCCGCCGCCGGCGCTTATCCCCTCGCCGCCGGTGCGCCCGCTCACCGTGGCGAGCAGGCCTCCGCCCACCGCGAGTGCGAGCAGAGCGACGGCGAAAGCCCCGAGCGCCCGCCGGTCGAGCCGGCCGATTCTCCCGCCGCGCCGGCGCGGAGCTCGCCCACCGCGAGATGCGGAAGCCGCCCCGTCAGCTCGCTTCGACGCGAAGCTCGCGCCGAGCTCCTGCTCGAGCTTCGCCTCGAACGCGGCGCTCGGTTCCGGGGCACCCGTCCGCAGGGTCAGCGCGAGCCGGCCGAGCTGGCGCTCGCGCTCGTCGTCGGCGTCGGCATCGGCAAGGCCGGAGTCGAGGGCGGCATCCACCGTGGCGAGGGTCTCGTCCGACCGGTCCTGCTCTGCACGGCGGCGGTCAGAGCTCTTCATGGCAGGCCTCCCTCAGCTTCTCGATGGCTCGGTGCAGCCGCGTCCCCGCGCTCGACGGCGAGATGCCGAGCACCCGCGCGATCTCCACGTTCTGCAGGCTCCCGGCGAACTTGAGGGCGACGAGGTCGCGCTCGCGCGCGTCGAGCGTGGCGAGCGCCGCGCGCACGGCCGCCCGTCGTTCCTCGCCCTCGATCCCATCCTCCGGCCCCGCGCACCAGGGGTCCTCGACGTCGGCCTCGAGCGCGGCGCGACGCTTGCGACGCCGCAACTCGTCGAGCGCCGCGTTGCGTGCGATCCCGAACAGCCACGCTTCGGCGCTTCCCCGGCGCGGACGGAAGCTGCTCCGCCTGCGGTAAGCGCGCTCGAAGGTCTGGGCGGTCACCTCCTCGGCGGCCGACGGGTCGCGCAGGAGCGAGGCGACGTAGGCGTAGATCCGCCGCGAGGTTCGGCGGTAGAGATCCTCGAAGCGCTCGGCGGACGACTCGTCGGCGGCGGCTCTGCGGAGCGGCTCCACGATCGCCTCAGCCATACACCCTTACTACGGCGAAGGCGAGCGTCCGTCACGCGCTGGGCCGCAGACGGCCGAACAGCCCGACCAAGCCCGGCGCGACTCCAACGGTCGTAGACTCTCTTCCTCCGGTCAGGCCCGCCCTGGCGTAGACACCGTGAGCGATAACAGGCGACTGCCAGACTACGAGCATCCTCCGGTCGTCGCAATCGTCGCGGCCGTTCAATTTTTGCCGCTCCCGCAGTTCACGATGGCGGAGGCTGTGGCTGTCGCCCGCGAGTTCGACACTTGGCGGGTCGTCGACGTTCCGGCCGCGCTCGCGCCGATCATCGAGCCGCAGCCGGGAGAGCCCCACCACGAGACTCTGAGTCTCGGCATCGGCTCGCCGCCGATCCGCCTCCTGCTCGAAGAGGAGGACGGACGATGGATCTTCCAGCTCCAACAGGACAGGCTCGCGATTCACGAGCAGCGTCGCGGGGAGCGCCCATCCTTCGGCAACGTTCGCCCAAGGCTCGAGACCGCCGCTGAGAAGGTTTCCCCGGCGCTCGGTCGACCGCTGCTCGCACAGGACCACGCGCCGGAGGTCGTCGAGGTCACCTACGACAATCACATCGCCGCGAAGGACGGCGGATGGTCCTCATTCGCAGAGCTGAACCGGGTTCTGCGGATTGTTGGGGAAGCCGCCGGAGAACCACCGTACGACACGGTCGAGCAGCTCACGCTTGGATTCTCCGAAGTACTCACCTGGGACGGCGATTTCGCTGGTCGCCTGAGGGTGCAGGCCGAGCCGGCACAGGCGGGCGACGAAGGTCCTATCCTTCGGTTGAGGCTGCTCAGCCGCCGGTTCGTCCACGGCCGTGAGCTCGGATCCGTGCTCGAGCAGTGCCATGCCGACATCGTCGAAGGGTTTACCGCCGTGACCACGAAGCAGATGCACGAGATCTGGGGTCGCTTCCAATGACGACCGTCGCTTTTGGCGACCATCCCACCGAACTCGCTCCCGGGGCGACGGCGCTCTCTCCCGCTGCCATGATCACGCTGGAGCAGCGACAAGCGCTGGAAGCTCAGATTGACGAGCTCGGGTCCCTCGGAGCCGACTGGGACGGTTACGGGGGCCGACCTGTCGATCGGCGAGCGCTGGTTGTCGCCTTGAGCATCATGGAGAGCGCCGGAAGGGCAGGCCTCGCCCTACCAGATCTGCTTCCGGTGCCTGACGGCGGCCTCCAGCTGCGTTGGGACGCGGTCTCGATCGACCTTGAGCTCGAGCTTGAGCCCGGCGGATCTCTCGCCTCCTTCGTCTGCGACGACCGTCGAGCGGGCCAACAGATCGATGGAGACCTTCCGGGCCAGGAAGGTCGCCTCGAACTGGCGCTTGCGCGACTGGCTCAAGCTGGTTGACGGAGCCCATCGCTGACGAAGACGCGCTGCTTCGTCGCGTCAAGGATCACCCTGGGAAGCTCTGGATCCTTGAGCAGGACGGGACCAAGCGGCCGACGAGCGGTGCGATGAAGCCGGCGGCATCCGATGATGGGCTATCCGTCGATGTGAGGCGGCTGCTCGAGGACCCGGCGGACCCGCTCAGCAGCCTCGCTGGTGATTCGGACGCGGGACTCGTCGAGTTTCGTGCCAAGTGCATACCCGGTTCGTTCCGTTTGGGCTCAGGCGGCCCGATCGATGATCTGCCGGTAGGGTCGCGGGCTCATGGTGGGCGCTGAGCCCGAGCAGCGTCTGGAAGGCGGCGTGCGGGGTGCCGCGTCGGTTGTGGCGGAAGACGAACTCGTCGAGGTAGGCCGGCAAGTGCTCGGGCGAGGCCCAGCGGTGAGTGCCGTGCAGCCATGCCTTGAGGTTGGAGACGGCGCGATGCGCGCGCG
>JACCUC010000139.1 GCA_013812065.1 Thermoleophilaceae bacterium
GTTCCCGGGGGGCTTGCCCCCCGGGCCAGTGTGATGTTCACCGGGCTCGTCGAGGATCGCGGCCGGGTGAGCGGCGCAGCGGGCGCCGGAGGGCTGCGGCTGACCGTCGCGACCCGGCTCGCCGCCGAGCTCGAGCCGGGCGACTCGGTGGCGGTGAACGGGGTCTGCCTCACGGCCGCAACCGTCGCCGACGGCGCCTTCACAGCCGACGTGATGGCCGAGACCGCACGACGCTCCTCGCTCGCCGCGCTCGCCGACGGCGACGAGGTCAACCTGGAGCTGCCACTGCGCGCCGGCGACCGCCTGGGAGGTCACATCGTCCAGGGCCACGTGGACGGAGTGGGGGAGGTCGTTTGGACCGAGGCCGAGGGCGCCGCTCGCGTCGTGCGCCTGGCCACCTCTCCCGAGCTCCTTCGCTACGTCGTCGAGAAGGGCTCGATCGCGGTCGACGGGGTTTCGCTCACCGTCGCCTCCGTGGACGACGAGGGCTTCACGGTGTCGCTCGTCCCGGAGACCCTGAGGCGCACCACGCTCGGCGCCGCGGAGGCCGGCCGAGCGGTCAACCTCGAGGTCGACATGCTGGCCAAGCACGTCGAGAAGCTGGTCCGGCAGAAGGAGGTCGCCCGGTGAGCTCGTCGCCGTTCTCGACCATCGAGGAGGCGATCGCCGACATCCGCGACGGGCGGATGGTCGTGGTCTGCGACGCGGAGGATCGCGAGAACGAGGGCGACCTCGTGGTCGCCGCGCGCTTCGCGACGCCTGAGGCGATCAACTTCATGACCAAGGAGGCCCGCGGCCTCGTCTGCCTCGCGCTCACTCCGGACCGCTGCGACGAGCTCGGGCTCGACCTCATGACCGCCAAGAACGAGTCCTCGCTCGGAACCGCGTTCACCGTCGCGATCGAGGCCCGCCAGGGCGTGACCACCGGGATCTCCGCACACGACCGCGCGCACACCGTGCAGGTGGCCATCGACCCGCGGACCGGTCCCGACGACCTGCGCCAGCCGGGGCACATCTTCCCGCTCAAGGCCAAGGCCGGCGGGGTGCTCGAGCGCACCGGGCACACCGAGGCGGGCACCGACCTCGCGCGCCTCGCCGGGCTCGAGCCGGCGGCGGTGATCTGCGAGATCCTCAACGACGACGGCACGATGGCGCGAGTGCCCGACCTCGGCGGCTACATCGACCGCCACGGGTTGAAGATGATCACCGTCGCCGACCTGATCGAGTACCGCCGCCGCCGCGACTTCTCTCTCGTCGAGCAGGTGGTGTCGGCGCGTCTTCCGACCGACTTCGGCGAGTTCGACGTCGTCGGCTACCGCTCGCTCGTCGACGGCAAGCACCACGTGGCCATGGTCAAGGGTGAGATCGCCGGCGAGGAGGACGTGCTCGTGCGCGTGCACTCCGAGTGCCTCACGGGCGACGTCTTCCACTCCCGTCGCTGCGACTGCGGACAGCAGCTCGAGGACGCGCTGCGGCGGATCGAGGAGGAGGGTCGTGGCGTGCTGCTCTATCTGGCCCAGGAGGGACGCGGCATCGGCCTGCTCATGAAGCTCGAGGCCTACCGCCTCCAGGAGCAGGGGCTCGACACAGTCGACGCCAACCTCGAGCTCGGCCTCCCTGCAGACCTGCGCGACTACGGGATCGGTGCCCAGATTCTGGCCGACCTCGGCCTGACCTCGATCCGCCTGCTGACCAACAACCCCAAGAAGATCGTCGGGCTCGAGAGCTACGGGCTGACCGTCACCGACCAGCTCCCGATCCAGCACCCGGCGACCGCGCACAACGTCGCCTACCTGCGCGCCAAGCGCGACCGCCTCGGCCACCGCCTCCATCACCAGGCGCTCGCCCTCGACGAGGAGCTCATCCACTCCGAGCGGGTCGAGGACCGCCGCCGCGAGCGGCAGGGCGGCGCGGGAACCCCGGCCGACCCGGCCCCCGACCCGGCCGCGGATGGACGCGGCAGTGACTGAGGGCGCCGGCGGCGTGCGCTTCGCGATCGTCGTCGCGCGCTTCTACGCCGAGATCGCCGCCCGGCTCGTGGCCGGGGCGCGCGAGGCCTTCGAGGAGGTGGGCGCCGCGGTCGACGTGCACGACGTCCCGGGCGCTTTCGAGCTGCCGCTCGCCGCGCGGCTGTGTGCGGACTCGGGACGCTACGCGGGCATCGCCTGCCTCGGCTGCGTGATCCGCGGCGAGACCGACCACTACGACTTCGTGTGCGCCGAGGCGGCGCGCGGGATCGCCGAGGTCAGCCTCGAGAGCCGCGAGCCCTGCGCCTTCGGGGTGCTCACCGTCGAGAACCGTGAGCAGGCGCTCGAGCGCAGCGGCGGGGGCAAGCGCCACGCGGGTCGCGAGGCCGCCGAGGCGGTTCTGCGGATGGCCGAGCTGCGGCGCGAGCTCGGCTCGGTCTGAGCGCGGCGAGGCTCTTGGAGGGCAACCCCCCGGTGCTAGCCTGCCCGCCGTGCCGAAGGTCTGTTACGTGTGCAGCAAAGGACCCGCGTTCGGGCACAACCGCAGCCACTCGATGGTGGCGACGAAGCGGCGGTTCAACCCGAACCTTCAGAAGGTTCGCATCGATGTCGCGGGGACGCCGCGCCGCGAGTACGTCTGCACGCGGTGCCTCAAGGCCGGCAAGGTCCTCAAGGCCGTCTGACGAAGCGCTGAGGTCCCGCGCCCTCGGTGAGTTTCTCCGCCGTCCGAGTGGGTAGCCTCGCCACTCGCCGCATCCGCTGACCCACCCACGCAACGACACCGCCCCGGCGGTGTAGGCCTCTCGCAGATGCCCGACCCCAGCCTCGCCCGCTTCCGCCGAGCCGTCTCGGCCGCCTGTGTCGAGCTCGACAGCCGGCGCGAGGAGGTCAACGACCTGAACGTGTTCCCGGTCGCCGACGGCGACACGGGCGACAACATGACGATGACGCTACGCGCGGTGCTCGACGAGCTCGACGGCATGGACGGGCTGCCGATCGACGAGATCGGCCGCGACGAGCTCGTGTCCGCGGTCGCGCGTGCGGCTCTGCTCGGCGCGCGCGGCAACAGTGGCGTGATCCTCTCCCAGATCGTCCGCGGCGCCGCCGAGGAGCTCGCCTCGCGCCCCGGTGAGCTCGTCGACCCGGTGCTCGTCTCCGCCGCGTTGGCCCGCGCCGCCGACGCCGCGTACGCCTCGGTGCGCGATCCCGCCGAGGGCACGATGCTGTCCGCGGTAGCGGCGATGGCCCACCGCGTCGCGCGCGAGCTCGCGCACATGGAGACCAGGCGGCTCGAGGCCGGGACGAGCGAGGCCGAGCAGGACGAGCTGCTGGCCGACGTCCTCGAGCACGCCCTCGACGCCGGCCGCGAGGCGGTCGAGCGCGGTCCCGACCAGCTCGCCGCGTTGCGCGAGGCCGGCGTGGTCGACGCCGGGGCCTACGGATTGACGGTGATCGTCGCCGGAGTGGTGGCTGCGCTGCGCGGCGACGAGCGTCCGCGGCTCGACCATCAGACCGCGCCCGTGCCTGTCCGCTTGCTGCACCTGCCCCAGCACGAGTCGAGCGACTATCGCTACTGCACGAACTTCGTGGTCTCAGGCGTTGGGCTCGAGTCCCGGAGCTTCATCCCTGAGCTCGAGCGCGGCGGAGACTGCGTGCTCGTGGTGGGGGACGACCGCACCCTGCGCGTGCACCTCCACACCGACGAGCCGGACCGGGCGACAGCCGTCTTCGAGCGCGCCGGGGAGGTCTCCCGCTTCGACGTGGCTGACATGCGTGAGCAGGTCGCCGATCGCCGGGCGCGCCTCGACGGCGCGGACGCCGGGGATCAAGACGGGGCGGAGACGTCCCAGGCCCGCTGCGGGGTCGTCGCCGTCGTTACCGGCCCTGGCCTCGTCCGCCTGCTCGAGGACCTCGGCGCGCTCGTGGTCGACGGGGGGGCGAGCATGAACCCCTCGACGTACGAGCTGCTGGCGGGGATCCACGCCGTCGCGGCCGAGGAGGTCGTCCTGCTGCCCAACAGCCCGAACGTGATCCTCGCCGCCGAGCGCGCGGCCGAGCTGTCGGAGCGGCCCGTCGAGGTCGTTCCGACCCGCTCGCCCCAAGCCGGTCTCTCGCTGCTCGTCGGACTCGACCCCCACGTGTCCGCGGAGGACAACGCCGCGGCGCTGCGACAGGGCGTCCCGCGCGTGCGGACGGGTGGGGTGGCACGCTCGGCGCGCGACGACGCGCAGGGCCGTTTCGGCGCCGGCGACGCGCTCGGCTACGTCGATGAGGGTCTCGTCGCCTACGGCGATCCGGTCACGACCCTGAAGCGCGTCATCGAGCAGCTCGCCGAGGGAAGCGAGCTCGTCACCTGCATCGAAGGCGAGGGCGCGCCTGCCAACCGTGTCGAGGTCGAGGCACTGGCTCCGGCCGGGGCCGAGCTCGAGTACCACCCCGGCGGCCAGCCGGCCTGGTGGTGGCTCCTGAGCGCGGAATAGCCGCGCAGGCGTCCGGTCGAGTCTCTATAGAAGACGAGCATCGCCCGCCGCTTCGCCGACACTCGAGAGCTGACCTGGGGCGAGGCCCTTGCCGCCCCTTTGCGCTCGATCCCGCGACCGAGCCGGCTGCGTGCGCCGCTCGGGCTCAGGGGGCGCGCCTCTGAGGCGGCGGCGACCCTCGGGCTCGAGACCGTCGGCGACGTCCTCGAGCACCTCCCGGACCGCCACCTCGACCGCGAGGAGCGCACGCTCGCCTCGCTGGCTCCCGGGGAGGAGGCGACGGTGGGCGTCGTGGTCAGGGGCGTCGACACGCGCCCCATGCGCCGCCGGCGCGGCGTACGCGTCGAGGCTCGCGTCGCCGACGCTAGTGGGCCCGCGCTCGCCGTCTGGTTCAACCAGCCCTGGGTCGCGCGCCAGCTCGGACCGGGCACGAGCGTGCTGCTGCGCGGAGCGCTCAAGCGCGGCAACGAGTTCCACGTACGGGAGTGGGAGCAGGACGACGGCGCCGACGCGGCGGTGCACACGCTCGGGCGGGTGGCCGTCTACCGGGCGGCTGAGGGCATCAGCAAGCGGTCGCTGCGCGACCTCGCCCAGCGCGCGCGCGACGCGCTGGGCGAGGTGGTCGAGCCCCTCCCGGCTGCGCTTCGGGCCGAGGAGCGCCTCCCCGATCGGCCCGCGGCGCTGGCGGCCGCCCACTTCCCCGAGACCGACGCCGACTTCGACGCCGCGCGCGAGCGCCTCGCGCTCGAGGAGCTGCTGCTGCTCGAGCTCGCGCTCGGACGGCGCAAGCGTGAGCGCCGCGCCCGCCGGCGCGCGGTCGCGCTGGAGCTCGGCGGCGGTCTCGCCGAGCCGTGGCGCAAGGCGCTTCCGTTCGATCTCACCGGGGAGCAGCGGGCGGCGATCGCGGCGATCGACGGCGACCTCGCCTCGGAGGCGGCGATGCACCGCCTGCTCATGGGAGAGGTCGGCTCGGGCAAGACCGTCGTCGCCCTCCACGCGATGCTGCGCGCGGTCGAGGACGGCCGCCAGGCCGCGCTCATGGCTCCCACCGAGACGCTCGCCGACCAGCACCTGACCACGCTCGACCGCCTGCTCGGAGGACTCGTCCCGATCGCCCTGCTCACCGGGGCGACACCGGCGGCGCGCCGGCGTGAGCTGCTCGGGCGGCTCGGGAGCGGCGAGCTCGGTCTCGTGGTGGGGACCCACGCGCTGATCGAGCTGGCCGTTCGCTTTCGTGACCTCGCCGTGGCCGTGGTCGACGAGGAGCATCGCTTCGGGGTGCGCCAGCGCGAGGCACTCGACGCAAAGGCGCCGGACGGACGGGCGCCCCACCTCCTGCACCTGACCGCGACGCCGATCCCGCGGACGCTCGAGCTCACGGGCTACGGCGAGCTCGAGGTCACCGCCCTGCACGAGCTGCCGCGCGGACGGCGACAGGTCGAGACCCACGTGGTCTCGGGCGAGCGCGCTCGCGGCCGCGCCTACGAGCGCGCCCGGGAGGAGATCGCCCGCGGGCGTCAGTGCTTCGTGGTCTGCTCGCTCGTCGAGGAGTCCGAGTCGCTCCAGGCCCGGGCGGCGACCGCCGAGGCCGAGCGGCTGCGCGCGACCGAGTTCCGCGATCACCGCGTGGCGCTCGTGCACGGCCAGCTCCCTTCGGCCCAGAAGCAGGCGGCGATGCGGGAGTTCGCCTCGGGCTCGGCCGACGTGCTCGTGGCCACGAGTGTGATCGAGGTCGGCATCGACGTGCCCAACGCGACGACCATGCTGATCGAGGAGGCCGAGCGCTACGGGCTCTCCCAGCTCCACCAGCTCCGCGGGCGGGTGGGCCGCGGCGAGCACCGCGGCCTGTGCATCCTCTTCGGCGACCCCAAGCTGCCGCGGCTCGAGGCCATCGCCCGCGAGTCGAACGGCTTCCGGCTCGCCGAGGTCGACCTCGAGCTGCGAGGAGCGGGGGAGGTGCTCGGCACGCGCCAGCACGGGATGCCAAGGCTCAAGTTCGCCGAGCTCCCCGAGGACGGCGGCCTGCTCGTCCGGGGACGAGTGCGGGCGGAGGCGCTGCTCGAGCTCGATCCGGGGCTCGAGGCGCCCGAGCATGCGCTGCTGCGAGCGGCGCTTGAGGCTCGGTTCGATGGCGCGTAGCGCACCGATGCGCCTCGGGTGCTCGAGCGTCCAGACTAGATTCGCGTGGGAGGTCGAGGCGTCGATGGGGGCTCAGAGAATCAGATAACCTGATCGCGTGGAGCGAATCACCGCCACCGAGGCCTCACGGAACTTCTCGGAGCTTCTGAATCGCGCCCGCTACGGCGGCGAGTCCTTCCTCGTCGAGCGCAACGGCGAGGCGGTGGCAGAAATCCGCCCCGCTCGCAAGGGCAGTACCGTGGCCGATGCCATCGACTTTCTGAAGACCACCCCCCTGCCCGATCCAGACTTCAAACGCGACATGCTTAAGATCATCGCCGAGCGCAAACGCGATTACCCGCGCGATCCCTGGGACGACGACTGATCGTTGGCCGTCCTGCTCGATACGTCCATCCTGGTTGCCGAGGAGAGAGGAAGCGACGCACTCGAGCAGGTTTCCGACCGTGAGGGCGGGTCGGCGATCAGCGCGATCACTCTCGCCGAGTTCTGGAAAGGCCTCGAGCGCGCACGCGGCGCGACACACCGCAAGCGCCGGCAGCGCTTCTACGATCGGGTCGTTGCCGGCTTCGATGTTGCGCCGGTCGACGAGGAGATCGCGCTCGAGACCGCTCGGCTGTGGGCAGATCTTGAGCGGCGCGGATCCATGATCCCTGCGTTCGACCTCCTGATCGCCGCCACCGCTCTCTCGCGCGGCTGGGCGCTCGCAACCGCCGACGTCAGAGACTTCGGCCGCGTCGCGGGCCTCGAGCTGGTGACCCTGCCGGTCGAGTAGCTCGCGCTTGCGCGTCGTCGCCGGCCACCTGCGCGGCCGCCGCCTCACCGCCCCGCCGGGCCGCGGCACCCGCCCGACCTCCGATCGGGTGCGCGAGGCTGTCTTCTCGATCCTCGGGCCGCTGGGGGGAGCGCGGGTGCTCGACCTGTTCGCGGGCTCCGGCGCGCTGGGGATCGAGGCTCTCTCCCGGGGAGCGCGGCACGCGACCTTCGTCGATCGAGACGCCCGGGCGATCGCGGCGATCAGACGCAACCTCGCCGCCCTCGAGCTCGACTCGGCCACCGTCGATCGCCGCGACGCGCTCACCTTCCTGAAAGCGGCGACCGGCCCCTGGGACCTCGTCTTCCTCGACCCGCCATATGATGACGCGCCAGGCTCGGCCGAGCCACTCTCCCGAGCGCTGTCGGCCGTGCTCTCCGACGACGCCCGAATCGTGACCGAGTCCGCTACCCGATCCCCTCTTATCCTCGAGCTGCCGCTCGAGGTCGACCGCGTCTACGGCGACACCCGGATCGCCATCCATCGTGGCCCGTGACCGCGCCGGAGTCGCGGTCTGTCCGGGCTCCTACGACCCCGTCACCTTCGGCCACCTCGACATCATCGCTCGCACCGCGGCACTCTACGAGCGGGTCATCGTGGCCGTGGTGAACCTCCCGACCCGCAAGCAGCAGACCTTGTTCAGCGCCGAGGAGCGGTGCGAGATGATCGGCGCCGAGGTCGAGAAACTTGGGAATGTGCAGGTCAAATCCTTTGATAGGCTCATCGTCGATTTCGCGCGAGAGCACGGCGCCAACGCGATCGTGAAGGGGCTGCGCGCGATCTCTGACTTCGAGTACGAGTTCGAGATGAACCAGCTGAACCGTAAGATGGCGCCCGACGTCGAGTCGATCTACATGATGTCCTCCCCCCAATACAGCTTCCTGAGCTCCAGCGGCGTGAAAGAGGTCGCAACCTTCGGCGGCGACCTCACCGACCTCGTCCCCCGCGCCGTGGCGACACGGCTCGAGGATCAGCTCAAGCGCTAGCCAGCCGACCCCGACGGAGAGAACGCCCCGCATGGATGTCCTCGTTCTGATCGACAAGCTCGACGATTCGATCCACAACGGCAAGCCCGTGCCGCTGACCGACCAGGTCCGCGTCGAGCGCGAGCAGATCTACGACATCCTCGATCAGATGCGGGCAACCGTGCCCGAGGAGATCAAGCAGGCGCGCTGGATCGTCAAGGAGCGCCAGGAGATGCTGGCCGAGGCCAAGCGCGAGGCCGAGCGCATCATTCGCGAGGCTCGCGACCAGCAGGAGCGGCTGATCAACCAGCAGGAGGTCGTCCGCCTCGCCGAGCGCCAGGCCGAGGACATCGTCGAGGAGGCGCGCTCGCGCGAGCGTGAGATCCGCCTCGGCGCCGAGGACTACGCCGACGACATCCTCAACACGCTCGAGGTCAACCTTCAGAAGTTCACCCAGGCCGTGCAGCGCGGGCGCGAGCGCCTCGCCGGGCGCGAGCAGAGCGCCGAGGTCGGGTAGGGCCCCGGTCACGCCGGTTCCCGACCCGCAGGACGGTCGTCGGGGAGCCGTCTGGTGGGTAGGGACTGAGCATGGCGGATCCCGCGATAACTGGAGCAAGCGCGCTTGGGCGCGGGTAAGCCTCAGCGCGGATCGTCCGGCGGCTGGTGGAGCCCGAACGACGAGCCCTGATCGTCGCGGCAGGGCTTGAAGCGCCCGAATCGGGCGATCGAGTCCTCGTCGCCCTCGATCCCCATCTCCTCGACCTCTCCGCCGAGCGACCGGACGCGCTCGAGGGCAGTGTCGATGTCGTCGACCTTGAAGAAGACGTACGGACTCGCGCCCCTATCGCCGCCGTGCATGCCGCCCGGGAGGTTCGGCGCGCTGATCGCGAATCCCTCTCCGGACGGGCCGGGCTCGAACGTCCACCCGAACAACCGCTCGTAGAAAACGCGGCCCCGCTCGGTGTCCTCGACGCCGATCTCGAAGAACGCCAGCTCGCCTGCCATCGGTCTCCCTTCGCTCTGATGCACATCGTCCAGAGCAAGGTACGCGGTCGCCAGAGCGGAGGTCTTGGCTAACCTCGAGACATGGCCGGGGAGACCCACACGCTCGACCTCGGACAGCTCGCGCTGAGCTCGGGCGAAGGGCGCCGCCTCGACCTCGATACCCGCGTCGAGCCACTGGTCCTTGCCGGGCAGCGCTACGCCCCGGAGCACGCGGTGCCGGTTCGGATCGACATCTCGCGGACCACCAACGGCTACTCGCTGCGGCTGCGCGCCGACGTTCCGCTGGAGGGCCCGTGCATGCGCTGCCTCGAGGACGCCGAGCGCAAGGTGGCGATCGACGCGCGCGAGGTCGACCAGCCGGGTGAGGGGGAGGACCTGAGCTCGCCGTACCTCGACGGCGACGGGCTCGATCTGGGTGCCTGGACCCGCGACGCGCTCGCGCTCGCGCTGCCGACCAAGATCGTCTGCCGCGAGGACTGCCAGGGGCTGTGCGCGATCTGCGGGGAGAACCTGAACGCCGCGGGGCCCGAGCACGCGCACGAGCCCGAGCCCGACCCACGCTGGGCGGCGCTGCGCGAGCTGCGGCTCGAGTAGGGCACGGCGGCCAGACCATCTAAACTGACCCGCCGATGGCCGTCCCCAAGCAGAAACAGTCCCACGCGCGCACCAACAAGCGGCGCTCGCAGCACCGGATAACGCCTCCGGCCGTGCGCTCCTGCCCGCAGTGCGGCGAGCCGCGGCTGCCTCATCGGGTCTGCGGTACCTGCGGCCACTACGCGGGCCGCGAGATCATCGCGTCCGAGCCGCTCGACGCGGCCGAGTAGGCGCTCGCAGCGCCGCCGGCCGCGTGCTTTCCCTCGGCCGGTGATCGCGCTCGACGCAAACGGCGCCGACGCCGGCGCCGCAGTCGTGGTCGAGGGCGCGCGTCGCGCCGCCACCGCGGTGACCCTCTTCGGCCCGGCGGCCGAGATCGTCGATCCGCCGGGCGAGGTCGTCGACGCGCCGGTCGCCATCGGGGGCGACGAGGACCCCGCTCGGGCGGTGCGATCGAAGCCGGACTCGTCCATCGTGCAGGCCGCGCGCACGGTCGGGGGCGGGGGCGCCGAGGCGATCGTTTCGGCGGGCGCTACCGGTGCGGTGCTCGCCGCCTCGCTGTTCCACGTCAAGCGCCTGCGGGGAGTCTCACGGCCGGCGATCGCCGTGCTCCTGCCCGTCCCCGGACACCCCACCCTGCTGCTCGACGCCGGCGCCAACGTCGAGGTCAGGCCCGAGCACCTCGTGCAGTTCGCGCTCATGGGCGCGGCGTTCATGCACGCGGTGCACGGAGTCGAGTGCCCGCGCGTCGGCCTGCTCTCGGTCGGAGAGGAGGCGGCCAAGGGGACGCCCGACGTGGTCGAGGCCCACGCGCGCCTGGCCGCCGTCGAGACGAGGGATATGGACTTCGCCGGCAACGTCGAGGGCCACGCGGTGACGGCCGGCGCGGTCGACGTCGTCGTCACCGACGGCTTCACGGGCAATGTCGCGCTCAAGGTCATGGAGGGAGCCGCGAAGACCGTGGTCGGCGCCGTCCGCGAGGCGATCGGCTCCTCGCCGCTCGCCGCGGTCGGGGGCCTGCTCGTGCGCGGGCGACTCGGCGGGCTGCGCCGCGAGCTCGACCCCGACACGACGGGCGGCGCGGTGCTGCTC